>JALYYD010000156.1 GCA_030946775.1 Gemmatimonadota bacterium | reverse complement strand
ACCACCAGCAGCGCGGTCGGAACCTGGACCTTCGGCGCCGTGACGTCCGAACCGCACGCCAGCGCCGCGAAAAGAAGAATCGAGGAAAGCCCTGAACGCATTCCCGTCATTTGATCGCCCTCTAGCTTAGTGCCGCGCCCAGTTGCGCGAGAATTGTACCCCAACCGTGCCGTGTCCTTTCTTCAAATCCTGAAACTACACCGTCCTGCGTCAGCGTCACGTCAGTGCCATCTCTGTAGCGGCGAAAGTCGACGGTCACACGGGTACTTTGGGTCGAATATTTGAGGACGACGAAGTCGAAAGCGATTCGTTTCGGTCGCGTGATCTCGGCGTATTTGCCGGCGTGCTCGATGTCCTCGCCATCACGCCGGTCTGTGAAGACGAACTCGCCGCCGACTCGCGGATCCGTTTGCGCGCGCACCATCTCTCCCGTCCCGGTCGCGAACAAAAAGCGTCTCGCAATTAGCGGATCGAGCCACGCATCGAACACGCGCTCGGCGGGTTGGTCGAAATGTCGGGATGCGGTTACCGACCCTGTGGTGTCGCTCATCTTCCCCCTGAACGCTATGACGATAAGGGAACAAACACCCGTTTGTCAACGTTTTTAGGAGGGAATCCGCGCTCCGCGGCCGGCGCGCAATCGAACGGTCCGGCGGCAATGGCCTACACCCTGTGCCTTTACCTACCGAGCCTCGCATCCCGTTCAGCTGGAGTTATCCAGTTCGCGCGCTTCCGAAAGTAGACGAAAATCGGAACTCCGATCGCGATCAGGAAGAGCCCCGCCGCCGACTCCACCGGGTTCGTCCGCAGCGTGTTCATCAGCAGCCACAGCGCAACGACGACGAAAAGCGCCGGCAGGATCGGATATCCAAGCACGCGATACGGACGCTCCGCACCCGGCCGCTTCCGCCGTAGCACGAACACCGCCGCCGCGGTGAGCGCGAAGAAGATCCACACCGCGAACACGCACGCGGTCGTGATCTGATCGAACGTCCCCGAAAGCGCGAGAACGCAGCCGAGTATCCCCTCGATCCAGATCGCGCGCGCGGGAACCTGCTGCGCATTGAGCTCGCCGAGCCGCGGAAAGAATATTCCGTCGCGCGCCATCGCGAACGGAACGCGCGAGTTCATAATGATGATCCCGTTGAGCGAGCCCATCACCGAGATGAGAAACGCGATGGAGATGATCTTGCCGCCGGCGCTGCCGAGGAAGCTCCCTGCAGCCTTCGCCGCGACTGGGAGTGCGGTGCGGTACGCCGTCGAGTTCGAGCTCACGACCTCGCCGAACGGCAGCGCGTAGAAGTACGCGAAGTTGACGAGGAGATAAACGCCGAGCACGATCAGCATTCCGTAGATCAATCCGCGGGGAACGTTGCGCTGCGGCTTTTCGATCTCGCCCGACACCATCGTCATGTTGCTCCAGCCCTGGAACGCCCACAGCGCAGCGATCATCGCCGCGCCGAACGCTGTGAGCGAAGACATTGCCGGCGGGAGTGCCGCACCGGGGATGATCGCCGCAGAATCCGGGAGAAGCACACCGGGAACGAGATTGAAATTCGCCATCGATCTCGTGTGTGAGAAAAACAACGCGCCGAGCACGATCGCGCCGATGCCGACGAACTTCGCCAGCGTGAGCAGCGACTGCGTCGCGCCGCCGGTCGAGACCTTGGCGCTGTTGATCGCCGAGAATACGAGAATCGCCGCGACGGCGACCACCTGCTGCGCTCCGAACGTCCAGTGAATCGTCTGACCGAGAATGTGCAGATCGCGCGATGCCCAGATCGCACCAAGCGGAAGCAGCCCCGAAAGAAACGACGCGAATCCCGTCGCGATCGCGGCGAGTCCCGTCGTCGTGATCACCGCGAAGTTCGTCCATCCGAACATGAAGGCGGGGAAACCGCCATACGCTTCGCGGAGAAAAACGTAGTCACCGCCGGCGCGCGGGTACATCGCGCCGAGCTCGGCGTACGTAAGCGCGCCCGCGAGCGAGAGAATCCCCGCCGCGATCCACGCGAGGAGAACCAATCCCGGCGAGCCGAGGAGCTGCGACATCGGAGCGGCTTTGAAGAAGACGCCCGTTCCGATCACGGTGCCTACCAGCAGTGCGATTGCATCCCGCAGTGAGAGGGAGCGGGAGAGCTCGCGGCGGGGGACTGGGCTACTCATCGACTCTTAACTGAACAGGATGCGAGGGATGAGTAGGTAAGATCTCAGGGCTGAGGGTACTGCCGCATGACCGTCCGGCTCGCCGTCAGAATGAAGCGTACGGTCTTGCGGTCGTACCCTAAACCCTCGCCCCTTACCTACACACAACTCGCATCCTGTTCTGTTGTAGTTGCAGTTCAAGACTCCGTAATGTCAGAATCGGCACGAGTGTTAACCTGCACCGCCTGCGTCGGCGCCACCGGAGTTCTTCTCGACCGCGGGTACTCGTACGTGTCCGTCGAGATTCCTTCCTCGCGGTCTAGCTCCTTGTTCTCGCGCTCGATTTCTTCGCGCTCACTGCGGTAGTGATCGTACCACTCGCGCGTAACTTCGCCGGCGAGCTTCGTGTTACCGAGTCCAAATGCGAGTGCGACGGCGAGCGCGACGGCACCGAAGAGAATCGCGAACGCGGTGGTGACGATGTCGCTGGCAATTCCCAGCTCCTGGAGCGCCATGAACACGGCGAGCATGATGACGCCGCCCTTGCCGATTCTCGCCAGTGTCGGGCCGCCGTGCAGTCCGCCCGCGGACGCCATTATCAATCCGCCGACGAAACCGCCGAGCACGATGCCGACGATCATAATGACGATCGCGGCGATGACACTCGGGATGTAGCTCACCAATTCCGAGAATACATTCGCGAGCGACTGCAGGCCGAGCGCGTTCGCCGCGACGAGCATCACCGCGAACATCACGAACCAGAAGACGAGAGTCGCCGCGACGCGGGTCGGATTGACGTGCGATCCGGAGCGCAGCACCGCCTGCATCACTCCGCCGCGCTCGAGCAGCTCGTTGAGCTTGATGCGGCGCATCAATCTGTCGGTCGCTTTCTCGAGCAGTCGCGCGAGAAGGTAGCCGGCGAAGAGAATCACCAGCGCGCCGAAGAGCGCCGGGATGTACCGGTAGATCTGGTCGAAGCTGTCCTGCAGTCTCTCGCCGAATCCGGCGGTCGTGGTGTCCATCGGGATTGCTCGCTCTGTATGGGGGATCGCTGAAAAAGATACGGGAAGAAGACCGGTTTCGCCTCATTTCCCCGCTAGACCGCAGCCGTTTCCGGTGGCAGCTTTTCAAGAGTGCCCCCGTCCGGCACTAATTTCCCGTTCAGGAGACTGTTCCGAATGAGCTCATACGCCCCGGCTACCACGATCAAGTACTGCGAAGGCTGCGGCGGCATAATGGCCCTCGAGACGACGACCTGTCCGCACTGCCTAGCCGTTCAGACTAGCGCCGGCGGCCGGGGTGAGAGCGACAAGCTTCGCTTCCCGGCGTTTATGCTGGCGCTTCTGTTCGGTGTCTTCGGCGCGCACAGGTTCTACGTTGGAAAAACCGGATCCGCCATCGCGCAGCTCTGCACCCTTGGCGGACTCGGCATCTGGGCGCTGGTGGATACGATCATCATCGCGTCGGGCGGATTCACAGACGGCGACGGCAGGCTGATCAAGAGGTGGACGTGATCAGGCGGCTGATTCGAGCGGCCGGGTGCGCGTTCACGGCCGCGGCGCTTGGCGCGTGTTCATCCAGCCAGATCGCCCCGGTTACGACCGGTCTCGCCGGGACGATCATGCGCGGACCGATCGCGCCAGTCTGCAGAGTGGATGTGTCCTGCTCCGCCCCCGTCGCGGGTGATTTTTCAGTGATGCAGGGAGCGAGGACCATCGCGACTTTCACGTCGGACAGCGCGGGCCGGTTCTCGGTAATGGTTCGTCCGGGCACGTACACGATCGTTCCCGCCGATGCTTCGGTGATGGGCCCTTCCCGCCAAGCGAAGCCGGTTACGGTGGGAGCGACGGGTTTGACCACCGTGCAGATCGAATTCGACACAGGCATTCGATGAACACGACTTTAAAGAACCCTGCAGCACAAATGACACGCATTGCTCTCGTCACGGTTCTCGCCGGCGTCATCTCTTCTTCCACGCAGGCGCAGGCTACAGTCGCAGATCAGTCTCTTGC
>JALYYD010000126.1 GCA_030946775.1 Gemmatimonadota bacterium | reverse complement strand
GGCGGCGGATTTGCTCCAACTTTTCTTCGCTAAATGGGCCGGTGAGCGTCATCACGCTTCCCGTCGCCTTATCGGTCCAGCGAATGATCTGCAGCGTGGATGGATCCGCTTCCATCGTCATTGCGGTGGGGGTGGAGCTGACCGTGGACCGAGGCGCATAAACTCCCCGAGACTGAATCGCGGTGGACCGTGCGCTCATCGCTGAACCAGTGATTACGGGATTGGCCTCGACCAGCGACACAAGCTTGCCCGGCTCGACTTCGTAGGTCGTGCGTCGTCCGCCTGGAACAGGCTCGTCGCCGACGAGTTTGAGATTCGACTGCGCGTTTACTGACGTCACTCCGGTGGTCACTACCGCCGAGAGCTGGAGCCGCTCCGGCGTCATCACGATATCGATCGTCGTGTCCTGGCCGAGCGCACCGGCTGCCGGCGACTTCGTCGATGTCGCGGCTACGGCCACTGTCTTGTCTCCCGCCTGCACCGATAGAGGAGCACTTGGTTGTGCCGCGACCGAGTGCGAGACGGTCGCTGCGGCAGGCGCCTTTGACGTCTGCGCTGCCGCGACCGGCGCATTCCCTGTCACTGGCGCAACAGAGGCAGGGGTTGTCGCCGCGGTACTGTTTACGATAATTGCCGGGGATTCACTCCTGCCTCCGCGAAGCACGAGCATTCCTCCGGTCGCGACGACGAGAAGCACCGCCGCGGCTTTCAGAAACGGAATCTGACGCGATGTCCGTGGCGCAGCCGGAATCACGCCTCGTGGTGCGTCATCTAGCGCGGTGAGAATGCGTGACGATCCGGCGATCAGTCCGCGCGCTTCCGCCACCTTCTCCGCGCACGCGTGACACTCTACGACGTGCGACTCCAGCAGCGCGGCCTCAGCCGCCGGCAGCTGGCCGTCGAGCCAGGAATGAATCAATCCCTCGTCAGGATGCTGCATTATCCTCTCTCTCCTGTCGGCTTTTCACCAGCGATTCGTAACTCTCCACCAGCCGGCGGCGCGCGCGCGACAGCGTCGTCCCCACGGAGCCGGGCGAGAGCTGCAATGCCTCGGCGATCTCGCCGTAGTCCAAACCCTCCTCGCGCATCAACAGCGCGAGCCGATCCTTCTCGGCCAGCGTGTCAACCGCCTTCCGAGCGAGCGCCGCTTCCTGCGCGCGCTCCAGCGACGTCTCGCGCGGCTCGTACACGGTGTCCCGCTCCTGCTCGGCAAGGAGCGCGAGATGCCTTCGCCGAGTGCTGTCCTTGCGCGCTTCATCGCGAACGAGATTCGTGGCGACGGCGAAGAGCCAGGCGCGCTCGTTGTCAATCGTCTTCTGGCGCAGCGCGCGGACGAACGTCTCCTGCGCGACTTCTTCGGCCCAGTCGCGATCGCCCAGCCGTCTCGTCAGATATCTGACGAGCGCGGCGTTGTAGGTGCGGAAGAGGCGATCGACGTCGGTCACGCTACCAGAGTCTCCTGATCATCGCGATGTCGGCATTCGTAAGCTGCTCCTTTCCCGCTGGTGTTATCTCGATCACCATCGCGCGCCCGGAGACTTTGATGCGATCACCAACGGTGAATGGCTCGCGCAAATCCGGTACGAGACCAATGAGCTGGAAGTATGCCGCGGAAAAGGGTTTTACGCCGAGCGTCGGCCCCGACGCGGCGCGCGTGTCGGTCCAGACACCGTCACGCAGTACGAAGACGAGACTACCGGCGCGCGCGACTCTCTTGCCGCTGCTCGCTGCGGCAAGCGAATCCACTGCGGCGATGCTGCGCGCCGAGCGAAGCAGGACGGCCTTGTTGGCTGATTCGAATGACGTGTTGCTCGCGCCGGGAGCCAGGCTTGCCGTCGTTGCGTTTCCGGAAAGCGGAGCCACCGAGGCTGCCGCGACTCCGGTGGTGACGACCGATTGCAGCTGGATACGGCCGCTGCCGATCGACCGTGCGGCAAATGTGTTCGGGTTCATCCCGGGCTCCAGCACAAGATATGACGTGAACTCGGTAGGAATTCCGTAACGCTCGCCGAGCCGCCTGATCTCGTCGTCGACCTCGGAAGCCGCTCCGTGTTTTCTCTTTTCAGCGCTCAGGTAGCCGACACGCTGAGTCGCCCAGAGCCGGGCGACGAACGGATTCTCCCGCGTGCGATCGGGGAAAAGCACTCGGCTGCTCCACGTGACGGGTCCGTCAGCGGTGCGGCCGTCGAAGCGAATCGTCGTTGATCCGCTGCCGGAATACCGCGCAAGCACGACGAGATCCTCGCCGGCGAAGACGTCCACCGGCCCCGATGGAAGCAGACTCTTGAGCTGAACACCATCGGCGTGGATGCGAACTCCGGTGACGAGTGGATTGGTGAGGCGCGACGCGACGATGCCGATCGCGCGCTCGACCGATTCTTCCGGGCGCACGAAACTGGCAGTTCCGTGTCCCTCGATCGCGAGCTGCTCGATGAGCGAGATATTGAGATCGGAGCCGACGCCGAATGTGAAGACGCGCCTGTCTCCGCGATGCGCGGCGACGTTCGCCGCGATCTGATCGCCGTCGGTGGTGCCGACCGTCGGCTGACCGTCGGTGAGGAAGAGAAGGATGGGAAGCCGCCCGGGCTGAGTCGCCTCGGCGAGAGCGTCATCGAGCGCGGCGGCGATGTTGGTGCCTCCCTGCGCTTCGAGGGCGTCGAGGTAGCGCTCCGCAGCGCGGATGTTCTCGCGCGACGCGACCGTCCATCCGTCGCGAAAGTTCCGCACGTCTGTAGAGAAGTCTATGAAGTGGAAGCGATCGGTCGAGGAGAGCGAGCGAAGAACTTGTTTTCCAGCCTCGCGCGCCTGCTCGATCTTCTTCCCGGCCATCGACCCCGAGACGTCGATGACGAACGTCACGTCGCGCGGGATTGCGCGCACGCTTTGACGCGCCGACGCGGGCGGAGAGAGCGTAATGAGAGCGAAGCCGTCGTCGGTGCCGGGCGCGTTGGCGAGCAGCGAGATGGACGGTGCATTCGACGTCCGCACTGGAATGAGAATCGTGACTTCTCCGGCGGCGTCCCGAATCTCTGACCGGCGAACATTCCCGGCATCGGTGTTAGAGATGGAGTGCGTCGGCGAATAGGCGATCCCATATCTCGGATCGTCGGGATAGGTGAGCGTAAAGCTGGTGCTGCCATCCATCTGCTGGGAGCCGCCGCGGCCGGCGCGCAGCCCGCGAAAGTAATCAACCCGCAGTGCGTCACCTTCGCGCGGAGCGACAGTTTGAAAGCGGACGACGACTTTTTTCTCTTCACCGGGGGCGATCGGAAAAATCCGGGCGCGCAGCAGGCCATACCCCATCCACTCGAGAAGCGCGGGATCGCGCTGCTGCCGAACGATCTGCTCGTAAATCTGGCGCGCGTTGTCGGAGCTCATCGTCTCGCCGGACACCATCTCTCCATTGATGGAGAGCTTCAGATCCTGAAGAGCCGCGCCTTTCGGCAGTGGAAACAGGTAATCGGCCTCGCCGACTCTGGATCCACGATTGAGGAATGTCTCGGTGACTTCATAACGCAGAACGCGATCGACAAGATCAACTCGAACGCTGCTGCTCTTGCGCACAACCTGAGCGCCGGGAATTCCGCACGCGGGCATCGGACACGGCTGGTCCCTGCGGCAGGGCGGCATCGGGCAGGGCATCGGACGCGGGGGGTCGATGGAGATTTGCGCGGACGCTGCTGCGGGGAGAGCGAATGCGAAAGCGAGAATTATGGAGCGCATGGGGCACCGGTAGTTGGGGACTACCAGTAAGACGGGCGCCGCGGAGTTACTTGCACATCGGAAGAGATCAACTGCAACCGACTTGTGTGGCTGAGAGCCCAGCCGGCGGTTTTCTCTTGCAGTTAGTTGTGCAGGTGGCCCCACCAGTACAGCAGCACGCCGAGTACGAGCAGCACCCCCGCCGCTGCCAGCATCGGAAGAACCGGCTCGTCGAGAGGCGGTATGTAGTACTCGGTGCCGAGCAAAAGAAAACCAATCGCCGCCGCGCTCATTCCGAGCCGCTGCTTCCCGCCGCCAGCCGATCCGGCGCGATACGCAGCGACGATCGCAACCAGCGCGAACAAGAAGTACGCAATTCCGGCAATCATTCTCGGTTATTCCATTGAAGAAGGCAGTTCCATTTCGGGCAACGGAATAATCTGCGGTATCGTCCAGGTAATGTGGAGTCCGCGCGCCGATCTCCGGCGCTCGGCTACCACTATCATCCCCCACGCGGCCCAGATCCACACCACCCACGCGAGCCGCTCGTACCATCCGATGTCGCGCGCAATCTCCCACGAAAGCTCGGGCCCGGTCATCGCAATCGCGAGCGGAGAACCGCCGGCGGGCAGGCGTCGCGACACGACGGTGACCGCTGCGGCGCGCCGGGCGAGGAGCGTCGAGCGAATCGCGGCGTCGAGCTGAAGCGGAGTCATCTCGCGCCAGTTCGGAATGCGCATCACGCTCCACGCGATTGCCGCTCTCCCCCACCCGTGATTGTCGGAGCCGGCGACGACGGAGATTCCACGCCGGCTCGCCATCGCGAATACACGATCCTTGTCCGTGCCCATCTGCCCGATGC
>JALYYD010000122.1 GCA_030946775.1 Gemmatimonadota bacterium | reverse complement strand
CCAGCGCCATCGTCCCGAGCGCGATCGCCGCCGCTCCGCCGTACGCCGGCGTGAACGGCGTCTTGAAGCTGTAGTGCATCACCGCCCATCCTCCTCCTATGGCGAGCACCATTCCCGCGAACGCGCCCAGTGCGCCGAGCAGCGCGTACTCGACGAGGAGAATTCTCGCCACCTGTCCGCGAGACGCGCCGAGAGTCTTTAGAAGAACTCCCTCGCGCAGACGGTCACGCTTCGTCGCCGATACCGCGCTGAACAGCACCGGAATCGAAATGCCAAGACTGAACAGCGCGATGAACCGGATCGCGAGCGACACCTTGCTCACGATCTTCTCGACTGTGCGTCTGATCGAGCTTAGATCAATGCTCGACACGTTCGGGTACGCATTCACCGTCGCGCGCTGGAGAGCGTTGACGGAGTTCTTGTCTCTGACCTGGGTGAGAAGCACGAATTGTTTCGGCGCAGCTTCGAGCGCGGCCGGCTCGAACACCATGAAAAAGTTCGGCTCGAACCGCGTCCAGTTCACCTTCCTGAGACTGGTGATGCGCGCCGGGATCTCCACTCCCTGCACGTCCCAGGTAATGACATCTCCGATTTTGACATTGAGCGATTGCGCGACCGATTCCTCCGCCGATACACTCGCGGTGTCGCCCGGCTTGATGCTCGCTCGCGGGACAAACCACTTTCCCTTCACTAGTGACTCGCTCGCGCCAAGCGAATCGCGGTATGTCGAGCGATACTCCCGCCGCAGCCCCCACAGGGGGCTCCGCTCCCGCCTCGGCTTCGCGCTGTCGGCGCGCGCCGCGGCGATGATGTCGGTCACGTTCTTTCCATTGACCGCCGCGATGCGCATCGTCACCACCGGCGACGTCTCCACGACCGCGCTCCCGCTCGCGCGCACGATCTTCTCCATCCCGATCTCCTGATCCTCCTGGATGTCGAAGAAGACGACATTTCCACGCGAGGCCATCGCCATCGAGTTGAAGCGGCGGAGCACGTTGTCGTGCACCAGGTAAAGCGTCGTGACGAGAAAAGCGCCGAACCCCAGCGCAAGCACGACCGCGCGGGTCTGATTTCCCGGACGGTACAGATTCGCCACGCCCTGTCTGACGACGTACGGCCATCCTCTGCGGAGCGAGCGTTTTGCCACGAACGAGAGCAGCGCGGCACTCGAGACAAGGGCGAGAATCACGGCGCCGGTGGCGAGACTGATTCCGATCGCCTGCTTCCAATTTCCGGCGCGCATCAGCGCGAT
Organism: Gemmatimonadota bacterium; assembly: GCA_030946775.1. Classification (GTDB taxonomy): domain Bacteria; phylum Gemmatimonadota; class Gemmatimonadetes; order Gemmatimonadales; family Gemmatimonadaceae; genus UBA4720. Next base: position 2,149 of record JALYYD010000122.1, on the reverse strand, counting down.
CACCACCACGCTTGCAACGAGCGCGAGATTCACCAGCAAGCGCGGAATGTCGCTCCAGCTCATCCTCAGAATGTTGGCGTCCGTGTCCCGGCGCAGCGTCTGCAGCGGCGACACATTGCGCAGCGCGAGCAGGGGACGAAGCGCGAAGATGAGCGCCGTCCACCCGCCGACGATCAGTCCGGTGAGCACTGCCTGCGGCACGAAGCTCACGCTCACGTCCACCGGCAGCATGTCCTTGAGAGCGAGTGGAATCGCAAACTGGATCGCGACGCCGAGCGTGGCGCCGATGAGCGCGCCCACGAGCCCCATCGCCGCCGCCTGGGTTACATAGATCAGGAGCACCTGGCCGCTGGACGCGCCGAGCGTGCGGAGAATGGCGACAGTGTCGATCTTCCTCGAGACGAAGGCGCGCACGCCGCTGGCGACGCCGATTCCCCCGAGCAGGAGCGCGACCAGGCCGACGATGCCGATGAAGTTAGTGAGGTTATCGATCGCGTCGGCGGTCAGCGTTTCCGCCTCCGTCACCGTCCGCGATCGAACCTGCGCCGAATCGAGCTTTTTCTTCAGCGGCTTGATGAACTTGTTCGGATCAACGCCCGGGTTGAGCTTGAGCAGCACTTGCCTGTCCGCCGTGCTTCCGAACACCAGCAGCTGCGTTTCGGCGATGTATTTCGCCGGGATGTATACGCGCGCGCCGAACACGTCGGACATTCCGGAATTACCGGGCGCGTCTTCGACGCTGCCGATGATCGTGAACGTTCCGAAGCCCAGTCTAAGCGTATCGCCGATGCTGGCACCGAGTGACGTGAGCAGAGACGGCTCGACGATGGCGTACGGACCGGTGCCGAGCTTCGACCACACTCCCTCCGGTCGCGTCACGATGGCGCCGTAGAAGGGATAGTTGTCAGTGACTCCGCGCACCTGCGCCAGGTGCGTACCGGTCGTGCGCGGGACGACCGCCATCGACGGGAACGTGGTCACACGCGCGACGGGAATTCCTCTCCGCGAGAGTGAATCGAGCGTAGAGTCAATGTTGGCCGGAATCGGCTTCGAGGAGCTCAGCGAGATGTCGCCGCCCATCAGCGAGCGCGACTGCTCGCGGACGGACGACTGCACGTTGGCCGAATAGGAATCGATCGCCACCAGCGCTGCCGCGCCGAGTGAGATGGCTGACATGTAGAGCAAGAGACTGCGGCGCGCGGTGCGGCTCTCGCGCCAAGCGAGACGCCAGACGCCGGGGGGAGTGAACATCAGGAAGCGGATCCCGTGTCCTCGACTACGACTCCGTCGGCAAGTCGAATTATGCGGGACGCCTTCGACGCCAGATTCGCGTCGTGCGTGACGAGAACGATCGTAGCGCCCGACTGGCTGTTCAGCGTTTGCAGCAGCTCGAAAATCTTCGCGCCGGTCGTGCCATCGAGATTTCCGGTTGGTTCATCGGCGAAGAGAATGCGCGGTGAATTGGCGAACGCGCGCGCGATGGCGACCCGCTGCTGCTCGCCGCCGGACAGCTGCGTGGGGAAGTGATGCGCCCGCGCCGAGAGTCCCACTTGTGCGAGAAGGTCAGCGGCGCGCTCGGCGGCGCCGGGAGATCCGCGGAGCTCGAGCGGCACCTGCACGTTTTCCTGGGCGGTGAGGGTCGGGATGAGCTGAAAAGTTTGAAAGACGAAACCGACCTTTTCGCCGCGAAGCCGCGCGCGCGCGTTTTCGTCGAGGGCGGTGAGGTCAACGTCCTCGAGGACAACGGTACCGCTGGTCGGGCGATCGAGACCGGCGAGGAGGCCGAGAAGAGTTGTTTTTCCGCTGCCCGAAGGTCCCACGATTGCAATGAAGGAGCCTTGCGGCACGTCGAACGATACATTTTTCAGCACGGCGAGCGTCTGCTCGCCGCTCTTGTATTCCTTGGTGACTTCCTTTGCGATCAACATTGACCTGGGGTGTGCTGTGGTCCGCCTCGCTGCTGGCGTGCGGGCAGGGTGGAAATATGAGTGCTTCGCGGGCTAAGAGCGTGAAAGCCGATACGGCGTCAGCGCCGCGAAGTTTCCCAGCCGCTGCGCCCACTGTGGTTTTCTTCGGCACCAGTCTCACTGCCGGGCTCGGGCTCGACACCGAGCAGTCGTATCCGGCGCTGGTCGAGAAGCTCGCCGCG
>JALYYD010000121.1 GCA_030946775.1 Gemmatimonadota bacterium | reverse complement strand
CGATCACGTCGTCCGGCCCGTACGATGTCTGAAGCGGAATCCCCGACGGCGTCATGCGCTCGCCGGGGGGCGACTTACTCATTCACGCGCCGACTGCGCCGATTCCGGCAAGGGGAGTCTTGTGATCGCCGCCGCCGAGTATGGCGCTCGCCGCGTCAACGTCGCTCTTGCTGCCGATGTAGAGCGGGGTACGCTGGTGCAGCTCTGTCGGATCGATGTCGAGGATGCGTCGATGTCCGTCGGTGGCAGCGCCCCCTGCCTGCTCGACGATAAACGCGAGCGGATTCGCTTCATACAGAAGCCGCAGTTTTCCCTTCGGCGTTTTCTTGTTGGCCGGATACGCGAACAGTCCACCGCCGAGGAGATTCCGGTGGAAGTCGGCGACCAGCGAGCCGACGTAGCGCGTGTTCATCCCGGGCCGCTTTCCGTCCGCGCCGCGGTAGTACTGCATCAGCTTTTTCACCGGATCATCCCACTGATCGGAATACGAGTCGTTCACCGAGAGGTAGCGGCTGGTGTCGGGGATGCGGATGTTCGGATGGGAAAGCAGGAATTCGCCGAGAGATGGATCGAGGGTGAATCCGTGAGCGCCCTGCCCGGTCGTATAGACGAGCATCGTGCTCGATCCGTAGATCACGTATCCCGACGCGACCTGGCGGCGCCCGGGCTGGAGCATGTCTTCTATTTCGCCGTGGGCGCCGCGCGTAATCTTCTTCACGACGGAGAAAATTGTCCCGACGGGAACATTGACATCGATGTTGCTCGATCCGTCGAGTGGATCGAACAAGAGGCAGTACTTGCTGCAGCGGAAGCGCTCGGGAATCGGGATGATGTCCGGCTCTTCCTCGGAGGCCATCGCGCAAAGCCGGCCGCCGTGGTCGAGCGCCTTGACGATGATCTCGTTGGCGAGGACGTCGAGCTTCTGCTGGATCTCGCCGTGGACGTTTTGATCTTCAGTGGCGCCGAGGATGTCGGCGAGGCCGGCGCTGCGGACCTTGTTGGCGATCATCTTCGCCGCGAGCGCCAGGTCGTAAAGAATGCCGGAAAGCTCGCCCGTCGCCTCAGGGTGAAGTTTTTCCTGCTCGATGATGTAGCGGTCTATCGTTACAACGGATGTTGCGGTGTGCTTTACCACTTTACACGCCTCCGTCGGGGTCTGTCTCGCTGATGCGGAGTCTTATCGCGGAAAATCGCCGGGCATCGACTTCGTATGGGTTCGCCCGGTACCCGCGTCTGATGGACTGCCAAAGATAGCGAACCGGGAAGCTCTTTCGCTCACGAAATTGATGGACGTGCCGGAGCTCGTGCAAGAGGAGTGTTTCGTCGAGGAGCTCGCCGTCGTGGAGAAAGATCGTCCGCCCGAGCGTAAACCCAGACACGTGGGAGGCGCCAAGTGCCCACCCGCCGATCCGCAATGGCAGTCCGCCGGCCCGATAGCGGGCCTCCTTTAGCTCGGGATACTTCTCGGTCAGTGCCCGCGGGAGCTCGAGCTTCTCCCCGACGACCGCGCGGACGATGTTGCTGGCAAATCCCATTTCTCTCCCTTGGCCTCGAGCTCGATGGTTCGCCCGTCCGTCGTCGCGACAATCGTGCCCGACTCGTCGGTGCGCAGGACTTCCGCGCCGGAAAGCTGAAGGGCACGAATGATATCAGGGCTTGGATGGTGGTACATGTTATGGATGCCCACCGAGATGATCGCCGCGCGCGGTTGCACCGCGGCGAGGAATGCGTCGCTGGTGCTCGTCGCGCTGCCGTGGTGCCCAACCTTGAGAATGTCGGCGTGCAGACGGTCGCCGGCGTTGGCGAGCAGCCAATCCTCTTCCGGTTTTTCGGCATCGCCAACGAGCAGGAATCTCACCGAGCCGTAGCTGACGAGCGCGATCGTGCTGGCGAGATTCGGATCGTGAAGCGACGCCGTCCACGACGAGTCGGGAGCGAGAAACTCGATTCGCACTCCGTCCACCTGAAGGTCATTGCCCGGATGTACGCGATGCCAGGTGATGTGCTCCGACTCCGCCACCTTGAGAGACGCGATGTACGACTGCGAGCCGCCGGCGAATGCGGCGTCGTAGTAGTCGCGGGGATGCAGAGCACGGAATACGCTCGCCGCGCCGCCGACGTGGTCCGTGTGCGGATGGGAGAGGACGAACGTCGCCAGCTCGCCGCCACGATGCTGCACGTATGGGTCGATGACGCTTCGCCCCGCGTCTCCCGTCTGCCAGGCGGGGCCGGCGTCGAACAGCACCCATCGCCCACGATCGGTGCGAAGCAGAATTGCGTCTCCCTGCCCCACATCGAGAACGTGCAGCTCGACGAGTCCCGTACCCGATCCCGGAAGAACCGGCAGCCATACGAGAATGGCGATCGCGGCGGCGCCCGTGAGCGCGGGGCGCATCGGAAATCGGCTCGACGCGGCGACTACACCTGCGGCGACAGCGATCGCCGAGAGAACGGCGGCAACTCTCGTTGTTGCGACGGTGATAGACGCGAACGGGATTGCCGCACCGGCGGCGGCTATATGGTCGAAGACCACAAGTAGCGGGTGGGCGGCGCCGGCGACGAACTGTGCGGCGATCGGAATGGGCGCGAGCAAAAGCGCGAGAAAGAGAATCGGCTGTACGAGAGTTATCACCGGCCCGGCAACGAGATTGCTGAGTGGGCCGATCAGGCTCAGCCGCCCGAACGTCCACGCAACCAGCGGGGCGGTGACGATGCAGGCGACACTCGATGTGACGAGGTCCCGCGCGATGCGGCGCTTGACGCCTCGCGCCTTCTTTGCGAGCCAGCGGCGGTCAATCCGCGCCGCGGCGAACAGTGCGCAAATACCGACCACGCTCAGCTGGTAGCCGACGTCGAGCAACGTTCGCGGATGAATCAACGGTACGAACGCGCCGACGGCGAGCGACGCCCACTGCGACGATGGTCGCTGCAGCAGCTTCGACGCCGCGCCCGCCGAAAGCATCAGCGCCGACCGCACCGCAGGCGGAGGCGCACCGATGATGAGCACATAAACAGCGGTGAGTATCACCGATGCGGTAAGGGCGGGGCGCTTCCCCGCTCCCGCTACCTGGAACATCAGCTGCATCGCTCCGGCGATGATGGCGACGTGGAGTCCCGAGATCGAGAGCATATGCACGAGCCCGGCGGCGGCGTACTCGTCGCGGATCTTGATATCGAGCTCGCTCTGATCTGCGATGAGCAGCGCGCGGGCGATCGGAGCGTCGCTCCCGAAATCGCGGTCGATGGAACGTCCGGCCCGCGCGCGGAGTCTCTCCAGCACGCTGAGCTCCCCACGCTCCTTGCTGACCGGGCGCTGCGGCGCCGGCGATGTCACCGCGATCGCCGCCCCCGCCCCGAGTATCAGTGCCAGCGCGAGCAGCGTCTTGTCTCTTCGCAGGAAGGCCGCCGCGACTCCGGCCAAGGCGCACGTCACGCCGATCCAGCCCGCTCCGCTGAACCCGGCGAACAGCCCGGCGACGAACGCGATGTACGCAGATGCAATGAGAGGGAGCACGGCGACCGGTCAAAACCGAATCGTGGTGCCCCCTCCTGTTACCTCTTCATCCCCACACTTCGCGGAGCATCCATTCAACGCGGGCCGCTACATCGCCATCGGGAGCGCCTCTCTTTGATTCTGTACCGCTCCGATGAACGTCGATCCCGTCGTGCCGGTGAGCTCGACCGTGACGTACTTCCCGATCAACGACTGATCTCCGGCAATCATCACTGTCTTGAAATCGCGCGTGCGCGTCTGGAGCATTCCGCCCCGGCGCGCCGGCTTCTCAACCAGCACTTCACGCCGCTCGCCGAGAAGCCCGAGATTGCGCGCTCGGCTTCCGGCGCGGACCCGCTCGATCAGCCGGGCCAGCCGCTCGCTCGCGACTTCATCACTCACCTTATCGGATTCCGGAAAGCGCGTCGCCGGCGTTCCATCGCGGGGAGAGAACTTGAACGTGTACGCTTCCTCGAACTGCATCGCGTCCGCCGCCGTCAGCGTCTCCTCGAAATCCTCCTCGCTCTCACCGGGAAATCCGACGATGATGTCGGTTGTCAACGCGAGCCCGGGCATAGCAGCGCGGAGACGCTCGGCGCACTCGAAATACTCTTCGCGTGAATAACGGCGGAGCATCCGCTTCAGCACGCGCGATGATCCGCTCTGCATCGGCAGGTGGACGTGCTCGCACACTGTCTCCGTCTCTGCCATCGCGGCGATGACCCGCTCCGAAAAATCGTTCGGGTGCGGACTGGTGAAACGAAGCCGGCGCAGGCCGCGCACCGATCCCACCGCGCGCAGCAAATCGGCAAAGTCGTGAGTCCCGTCGTTGAACGAGTTCACGGTTTGGCCAAGGAGAACCACCTCGAGAATCCCCTCACCGACGACGCGCTCTGTTTCCCGGACGACGTCGGCGAGCTTGCGGCTCCGCTCGGGGCCGCGCGTGGTGGGCACGATGCAATACGTGCACTTGTAGTCACATCCGCGCTGGACGGGAATCCACGCCTTCTCTCCGTCGAAGCGGCGCGGCGCGAAATCCTCGTAATGCTCCTCGACATCGAACTCCACCGAGACTCCGCGCTCGCCGCGCCGGGCGTTCTCGATCAAGGACGGAAGATCGCGATAACCGTCAGGACCGATGACGATGCTGACATGCTTCGCGCGGTCGATTAGCTGCGCGCCGAGGCGCTGCGCCATGCAGCCGGTGACGCCGACGACGGCGCCCTTCTTCATCTTCGCTTTCATCTCGCCGAGGCGTCCGATGACGCGCTGCTCGGCGTGCTCTCGAATGGCGCAGGTGTTGATGAGGATCACGTCGGCAGAATCGGGCGCGGCAACGGACGTATAGCCCGAGCTCGCCAGCTTTCCGAGCATCAGCTCGGTGTCGCTGACGTTCATCTGGCAACCATACGTCTCGATGTAAACGGTCCCGCCTGTCTGCGTCATTCCCTTTCTGTCCTGTGTGCGATCAAGCGGCCGCCCTCGAGCTCCAGGCACGCGGCGAATCTCGTTCCGCGCGCCAGCCCGGGGTCCGCGACCGCTACCATAAGATAATCGCCGGTGAGCCCCTGCCCCAACCGGGCGGCATTCGCCTCCCGGATGACGACGACGTCGGCGTTCGTGCCGTTTCTCCGGCGCGCGTGATCGTCCGCCTTGGTCGCGGAAATCGCGCGAAGCTCGCGCGCTCTGCGGCTGATCTCCGACTGCTGGACCGCGCCAGCAATTCTTGGCGCCGCCGTTCCCGGCCGCGGCGAATACGGAAAGACGTGCAGAAACGTCAGGCCGCATTCTTCGACTAAGTCCTGCGACCGCGAAAACATCTCGTCGCTCTCGGTCGGAAAACCCGCGATGATATCGGCTCCCAGCGCGATGTCCGGCCGCAGCCGCCGCACC
>JALYYD010000095.1 GCA_030946775.1 Gemmatimonadota bacterium | reverse complement strand
TGCAGTTGCAGTTGCAGTTGCAGTTGCAGTTCCGCCCCTATCCCCCCCCCAGCGAAACCCGTATTTTTCGAACAGCAGCTCCGCCCCCCCCCATCACCGCTGTTTCAGGGAGAGATCGCTTTGGGTTCCGAGGTAGTACAGCTGACACGGCGCCGCTTTGGCGAGACCATGCGGCGCGACGCGTGGTGGGTAATGCCCGCGATCACATTCGTCGTCTTCACCAGCTTCATCGTCTATTCAACCTGGGCAGCGCTCCAGAACGCGCACTACGAATTCGGCAGCTATCTCTCGCCGTTTTATTCGCCTCTTCTATTCGCCGATTCACCGCACGCCTGGATTCGCGGCGGCCGACCTTCCTGGATCCCTGCATTTCTGCCTTTCAGCCCGGCGCTGTTCATCCTTCCATTCCCGGGACTGTTCCGCTTCACCTGCTATTACTATCGCGGCGCCTACTACAAGGCGTTCTGGGCCGACCCGGTCAACTGCGCCGTAGGTGAGCCGCGCAACAGCTACATCGGCGAGCGCAAGCTTCCGCTCGTGCTCCAGAACGTGCACCGCTATTTCATGTACATCGCCGTCATCTTCCTGTTCATTCTCGCCAGCGACGCGTACAAGGGGATGTGGTTCGCGGATCCGGCGACCGGCGTGAAGCATTTCGGAATCGGCATCGGCACTCTTGTCCTGACCGTCAACGTCATTCTGCTCAGCGGCTACACTCTGGGCTGTCATTCATTGCGACACCTTGTCGGCGGCTATATGGACCGGCTCTCCGGCGCGCCGCTGCGGCGCACGGCGTACGAATGCGTGACCTGCTTCAACAAGTCGCACATGCGCTGGGCGTGGTGCAGTCTCTTCTGGGTCGGATTCACCGACGTCTACATCCGTCTCTGCTCGATGGGGATCTGGCACGACGTGAGGCTCTTCTAGTGCCGAACTTCGAGCAATTCGATCACGATGTTCTCGTCATCGGCGCCGGCGGCGCCGGACTCCGCGCGGCGATCGGCGCCGCAGAAGCGGGCGCCTCCGTCGGACTGGTCTGCAAATCGCTGCTCGGGAAGGCGCACACGGTGATGGCCGAGGGCGGAATGGCGGCCTCGATGGGCAACGTTGACGACCGCGACAACTGGCAGGTTCATTTCGCCGACACGATGCGCGGCGGCCAGTATCTGAGCAATTGGAGAATGGCGGAGCTGCACGCGAAGGAAGCTCCCGATCGCGTGCGCGAGCTCGAGGCGTGGGGCGCCGTCTTCGATCGAACCGAAGACGGGCGCATTCTTCAGCGCAACTTCGGCGGACACAGATATCCCCGCCTCGCGCACGTCGGTGACCGCACCGGGCTGGAGATGATCCGCACGCTTCAGGATCACCTCGTCTATATGCCCGACATCAAGGTGTACATGGAGTGCACCGTCATCCGTCTGCTGAAGACGGGCGACCGCATTACCGGCGCCGTCGCATACGATCGCGAGCGCGGCCAGTTCAAGGTTTTCACGGCGAACGCGGTGGTTCTCGCCACTGGCGGAATCGGGCGCGCGTTCAGCATCACCAGCAACAGCTGGGAGTACACCGGCGACGGTCATTCGCTCGCTTACAACTCGGGCGCCGCGCTTCAGGACATGGAATTCGTGCAGTTCCATCCGACGGGAATGGTGTGGCCGCCGAGCGTGAAGGGAATCCTCGTCACGGAAGGGGTGCGCGGAGAGGGTGGTGTTCTGCGCAACAAGGACGGCCACCGGTTCATGTTCGACGACATCCCGGAGAATTACCGCTCTCAGACCGCGGACACCGAGGAAGAGGGCTGGCGCTACGTGATGGGCGACAAGAGCGCGCGCCGCCCTCCCGAGCTGCTCACCCGCGATCACGTCGCGCGTTGCATAATGCGCGAGGTGAAGGAGGGTCGCGGCAGCCCGCACGGCGGCGTTTTCCTCGACATCTCGTGGATCAAGACGAAGCTGAAGGACGGCGAGGCGCGAATCAAGAAAAAGCTGCCCAGCATGTACCACCAGTTCAAACAGCTGGCCGACATCGACATCACGAAGGAAGCGATGGAGATCGGCCCGACGACGCACTATGTGATGGGCGGCATTCGCGTGGAGGGTGACACGCAAATGTCCACCATTCCCGGACTCTTCGCCGCCGGCGAGTGCGCGGCAGGATTGCACGGCGCCAACCGGCTCGGCGGAAACTCGCTTTCCGATCTCGTCGTTTTCGGCAAGCGCGCCGGCGAAGCGGCCGCCGCGTTCGCGTCGGAACAGTCTCGCGTACCCGTTGCCGCCGATGAGATGAACGCCATCACGACCACGGCGCTCGGGCCCTTCGCGCGCGGCAAGGAAGCGGGAGCCGAGAGCTCCTTCCAGGTGCAGCAGGATCTCCAGGTGATGATGCAGAGTCTGGTCGGCATCGTGAGGCGCGAAGACGAGCTGAAGAAGGCGCTCGACGGGCTGGATGAGCTGAAGCGCCGGGCGGCGAAGGTCGCCGTCCCCGGCGGGCGGGAATTCAATCCCGGCTGGCACACCGCTCTCGATCTGGTGAACCTTCTCACCGTCTCGGAGGCTGTCACGCGATCCGCGCTGGAGAGAAAGGAAAGCCGCGGCGGGCATTTTCGCGACGACTATCCCGATAAGGATCCGGAGTTCGCCAAGTTCAACATCCTTCTCCGTCGTGGAGACAACGGCGAGATGATCGTCTCTCGTGAAAACATTCCGGAGATGCGCGGCGATCTGAAGCGCATCATCGAGGAGGAGAAGTGACCGATCGCGCAACTTTCCGCGTCTGGCGCGGCGATTCTTCCGGCGGCGCGTTTCGCGACTACAGCACCGGCGTCACTGACGGAATGGTGGTGCTCGACGCGATCCATCAGATACAGTCCGAGAGCGCGAGCGATCTCGCCGTCCGCTGGAACTGCAAGGCGGGCAAGTGTGGTTCGTGCTCGGCGGAGATCAACGGAATGCCGAAGCTGATGTGCATGACTCGCCTCAACGATCTCGATCTCAACGAGCCGGTGACGATCGAGCCGATGCGAACATTCCCGCTGATGCGCGATCTGGTCACCGATGTGTCGTCGAACTTCCGCGCCAAGCTCAAGCTGAAAAAATTCACTCCCCGTCCCCCCGACGCCCCTGACGGATCGTGGCGCATGGCGCAGGTGGACGTGGATCGCGTTCAGGAGTTCAGAAAGTGCATCGAGTGCTTCCTCTGCCAGGACGTGTGCCACGTACTGCGCGACCACCACAAGCACGAGGAGTTCGTCGGTCCGCGGTTCTTCGTCTATGCGGCGGCACTGGAGATGCATCCCCTCGATGAGGCGGACAGAACCGCCCAGCTCAAGGATGCCGGAGGCATCGGGTACTGCAACATCACCAAGTGCTGCACCACGGTCTGCCCGGAAAGCATCACCATCACCGACAACGCGATCATCCCGCTCAAGGAGCGTGTCGTTGACAGGTACTACGATCCTCTGCGCGCTCTCGTTCGCCTCGTACGTGGAAAACGGAACGAAACCGCGGGAGCGTGAGTCTTAGTGTGATGAAGATTCCGGCCGCGCTTGGAGCAGCTCTTCTCATCGCCGCGCCGTCCGCCGGCGCGCAGCAGCCGCAAAAAGGCACATCGGCAATCATCGGCATCGCGATAGACAGCCTGCACCGGCGTCCGCTCAGCGGCGCCGAGGTGATGGTCGCCGGCGCGAACCGAACGGTGATCACAGATTCGCTCGGCAGGTTCAGGATGGACAGCCTGCCAGCCGGCCAGTATCAGGTAGGACTGTTTCATCCGCTTCTCGACTCGCTGGGAATTTCACTGGCTAGCCCGAAGTTCTCCGTCGGCGTCGACAGCACGAGCGTCGTGCGGCTCGCGGTTCCCTCAGCCGCGACGCTCGTCGCCCAGACGTGCAAGTCGAGGATGCGCAAGCTCGGGAGCTCGGCCATCTTCGGCCGGCTGATGGATCCCGATACGTTCGAGCCGGTTCCAAATGCGGAAGTTTCGATCGTCTGGGTTCAGTACGACGCTTCAGTAGAAGCCGGTATTCACCAAACGCCGCGCCTCGTTCGCGACAGCACCGACTCCAACGGAGTCTTCCGGCTCTGCGGCTTGCCGCCGGAGCTGGATGCGCGGCTGCAGGCGAACTATCGCGGCGTGATGACGGCCGACGTCCCCATCCAGACGTCGCCGGCGGACGGCGATTTCATCATCCGTCCGCTCTTCGTGTCGCGCACGGACACCGTGGGAACGCGAGCCGGGAAAGCGAGCGTATCCGGAAAGGTCACGTTCGCGGGGGGAGGGCCCGCGACGGGAAGCCACGTCGAGGTTATCGGCTCGAATGCGGCGGCCGTCACCAACGACAAGGGCGAGTTCTCACTTTCCGGCGCGCCGTCGGGAACACAGATGCTGCTGGTGCGGCATCTCGGCTGGACCCCGCGCGAAATCCCCGTCGATCTCTCGGCGGCGAAGCCGCAGCGCGTTGCCGTGCAGCTCCAGAAATACATCCCGGTGATGGACCCGATCGTCGTCAAGGCTCGCGCCGCGAACGCGCTGCAGAGCGTGGGCTTCACGCAGCGCCAGCAGAGTGGGATGGGGAGATATATCACCGCGGATGAGATTGCCCGCCGTCAGCCGACATACCTGAGCGACGTGCTTCGAACCGTGCCGGGTTTGACGGTCCAGATGAACGGAACGCAGCCGGAGATTGTCTCCACGCGGGGAGGGGGACTGACGAACCAGGGCTGCGTGAACTACTTCATAGATGGATTGCGGTTCCAATCCGTTGGCGGCGACGCCAACGAGTTCGTCAATCCGCGCGAAGTCGTGGGGATCGAGGTGTACCAACCGTCGCTGGTTCCTCCCGAATTCATGGACACCGGCGGGGCGGCCTGCACGACGATTGTGGTATGGACGAAAATGAGAGTTCGCTGAGCAGCTAACGCAACACGGGAGGTACGATGAGCCGTACAATGAAGGGAGCGTCGTTCGCGATTGGGTTGTTCATTCTCGCCGCCTGCAACAAGTCCTTTCTCACCAGCCATCCCGTCGCGGTTGCCGGAGCGACCCTCTCGGACAGCGCCGGACACAGAGTGGGAACCGCGAGTCTGTGGCAGGAGGCGGACGGAATCGTGCACGTCGATGTAGAGATCACGTGCGCCGCCGGCGGATCGTGCACCGCGCTCACGCCCGGCGATCACGGAATCCATTTCCACTCCGTTGCCAGCTGCGTCGCCGCGTCATCGCCGGCGTTTTCTTCAGCGGGTGGCCACTACAATCCGCTCTCCAAGCAGCACGGGCTCGCCAACGCCTTGGGACCGCACGCCGGCGACGCGCCCAATCTTACCGTCGGCGCCGACGGACGCGGGAAGGCGAGCTTCACCACCGACCGCGTGACTATCACCGCCGGCGCGACTTCATTGTTCGACGCCGACGGATCGTCTATCGTGATTCACTCCGGCGTGGACGATCAGATGTCGCAGCCGTCGGGAGGCAGCGGCGTGCGCGTCGCGTGCGGGGTAGTGAAGACAGTTCCATAGCGCCGGAAGCTACTAACTCCCCGCGCGCCGAGGTGCTATTGACAGCCCCCGACGGCGCGGGCACGTTCGAGTCATGCAGCACTTCCGTGGGGATGGAAGCGCTGTCGGCGGTGAAGCACGCAGCAAGCTGGCGACAACGCTCGGCTCCGTACTCAAAGAGGCGGTGTACGATCAAACCGCCCTCCGGGATGACGTCTGCAACTTCGTCCGGGAATCCAAGCACAACGGCTTGAGCGCGCAGGCGGTGATCATCGCGGCGCGGAATCTCGTCCGCGAGATCGCGGGCGAGCACTCTCCCTCCGAGCGGACTGAAAACCTGCTCACGAAGATGCTCGGCTGGTGCCTGGATGAGTACTACAAGGAGAGCGGCTAGCGCTCAGGCTCGCCCGCGCTTTTGCTCGTAGAGGGACGCATCTGCGCGTTCCATCAGATCGAGCAGCCGCGCTCCCTCGGCTTTCGAGTGGGTGAACCCGATGGACAAACCAAGAGTGTACGGCCTGTCTCCGGTCTGATTGTGCGCCGCGACACGGGCCTGCAGACGTCCCATCACCAGCTTGCCCGCTTCTTCAGTGTCTGCGGTGATGAGCGCGATGAACTCGTCTCCCCCAAGGCGCGCAACGATGTCGGCTTCGCGGAATGTCTCGCGCAGCACGCGGGCGGTATCGACGAGCGCGCGGTCACCGGCAAGGTGGCCGTGCGTATCGTTGATCTGCTTCAGGTTGTCAACGTCAATGAAGATTAGCAGCACTTCCTTGCCGATCCGCGCCGCCCACTTCAGCGCCTGATCGGAAAGCGTGATGAACGCGCGCCGGTTGGGGAGACCGGTGAGCGCATCCACGAGCGAAAGCGCGCGCAGCTCTTCTTCGGCGCGCTTGCGATCTGAGATGTCGTGATACATCCCGTAAACCCGGCTCGGCTCATCGCCGACCTTGAACGGACGCGCCACGATCGAAACCCAAAGTGTCGTGCCGTCCTTGCGCCGGCGGAGGGATTCGCTGTTCAGCGTCTCGCCGGAGGCGACACTCATTGTCATATCCAGCCCTTCCTGCCGCAGCTCGTCGGGAACGATCAAATCGTTGATGCGGCGTCCAAGAATTTCGTCGGGCCCGTAACCGAAGATTCGCGTGAACTCGCTGTTGATGCGCAGCACACGATCGTTCTCGTCGAGAACCACGATCGCCACCGGCGCGCTCTCGAACAGCTCCTGGAAATAGACATTTTGCGTCTTGAGCGCGTCGTCAAGCTCCCTCCGCTCCGTGACGTCTATGGCAAGCCCGACAGTGCCGATCACCTCGCCATCGGGCGATCGGAGCGGCTCGATTCTCGTTTCAAAGGATCTGTTCCGCCAATTCATTTCATATCTTGCGGATTCGCCCCGCAGAGCGCGCAGGCTTGCCGCGAGAGGAGCGAATGCCGGATCGTTCGACCCCAGCACAGTCTTGAGATTCAAACCGGCGTGCTCTCCCGGCTTGATTCCGAGTGCCTTCAATCCACCGCCCTGATTGAAGTTGATGTTCAGCTCGCGGTCGGTCGACCAGACGTTGACCGGCATTGCGCCAAGCAGAATCTCCAGCTTGGCATCGGCGTCCGACGGCGGCCGGACTGATCGTCCGCGCGTGCGCGCGCCCGTCTTTCTCGCGGGTACGAGAAAGCCGAACAGGCCAAGAAGGAATTTTCCGGCTCCGAGAAACCGATTTGTCATCGATGGTCTATTGAGTTGGCTCGGCGACTTATCATTGTCGCGTATTTTGGGAGTATGCGCAACGCGCGCGACGCACACATCGGGGGTGGAGCTGTCCGCTAGCGTTCTTTTTTCCGAATCTTGCCCCCGACCAGCGAGAGGGCAGCGACGCCGCCCGCCGCGCACAGAACGGCCGAGATCACCATCCCGCGTCCGAAGCCGCTGGCAAGCGCGGGCCCGTTCACTCGAGTGGCGCCTCCGATTCCGGCTGCCATCGGAATGACCGCGGTCGCGAGCAGTCCCGCCAGTCTCGCGACCGCGTTGTTGACACCCGACGCGAGGCCGCCCCGGCGGTCGCCAAGAGCGCGCAGCGCCGCCGCGGTTAGCGGTGAAACGAGAATGCCGAGGCCGGTCCCGAAGACGATCACAGCCGGCAGCAAATCGCGGAGGTAAGTGGAGCCCGCTCCCACGCGGGCGAATAGCAGCATTCCAGCCGCCGCCACGAATGATCCGATCGTCATTGGCCAGCGGGGCCCGATTCTCTCCGCCACCTTTCCCGCCGACGGCGAAAGCATCAACAGCAGAAAGTTGATCGGGAGCAGGGAAGCGCCGGCTATCAGCGCGCTCCAGCCGAGCCCGACTTGAAGCTGCAGCATTAGCAAAAAGAAAAGGGCATTGAGCGCGCCGTAAACGAGCAGCGTGTTCAAGTTCGCGCCGATGAATTCGCGCGAGCGAAACGCGTCGAGCGGCAGCATCGGATTTGGCGCGCGGATCTCCACGACGATGAACAACGCCAGAAATACGGCGCCGCCGAAAAATCCGCCGAGCACGAGCGGGCTGGTGAATCCGGAGACGGGCGCGGTGATGAGCGCCCCGATGATCGCCCCGAGCGAAAGCGTGGCCAACGCCGCTCCGGCGTAGTCGAGCGATCCCGATTTTACTTTCGCCTCGCGGGGCGCGGAATGTTCGAGGACGATCCACGCCGACGCGAGCGCGACCGGAACGATGCTTAGAAACACCCATCGCCACGACGCGAAATCCACCAGCCACCCGCCGAGGAGAGGGCCGCCGGCGGTGGAAACCGCCGACCACGCCGCCCATTTGCCGATCGCCAGCCCGCGATCTTCGCCGGCGAAAGTTGTCTCGAGTATGGCGAGGCTGTTCGGAACGACCAAGGCGCCCGCCGCGCCCTGGAGCACGCGCGCGATAACGAGGAAGAGCGGCGTCGGCGCGATGGCGCAGAGCGCTGATCCAATGGCAAATCCGACAAGTCCGAAACCGAATACTCGCGAGCGCGAAGTGCGGTCTCCGAGCGCGCCGCCGAACAGCATCAGCGCGCTCAGCGTCAGCAGATAACCGTTCATCGTCCACTGCAGGCCGGCGATGTCGAGATGGAAGCCGCGGCCGATGGCTGGAAGCGCGACCGACACGACGCTGCCTTCCAGAAAAACTGCTCCCGATCCAAGCACTGTTCCGGCAAGGATCCAGCGTCCCGCGGCCGAGCTGAGCCTGATGCGCCCCGCGGTGTTCGTCGTCATCGTGAGAATCTGCCTAAAAGAAAACGGGCCGGCCAATCAAGGCCGACCCGTTCCATTCAGCTATCGGAGCGCTTTGTTACTGCGGACCGCAAACCTGTGTGACTCGCTGTGCGTCCGCCGGCATGTAGATCGCCAGCGCGCTGATCTTGGTCGTGGACGAATTCATTCCCAGCGCTTCGCCGAGAACCTTGGAAGTCGCGTTGGCTTCCTGCACGGGGTTCACGATGACCGCGTTCGCGCCGGCCTTCGCGGCCGCCTTGATCACTTCAGAACGAATCTTGTTGTCGGTCGTGTAAACCGAGCTTCCTTCCGCCTGGACCCACGCTACTTCGTAGTAATCGTGCGGCACCTTGCTGCGGCTGTCGTACACGACGATCGCCTGCTCGCACGTCGCCGCCCTGGTGTACGAGGGATTGATGGCAGTGGTCGTCTTCTTGACGCCGCACGCCGAGATCGAGGCGATGGCGAGGGCGAGGGGGAGAACCTTGAGTGCTGACTTGAACATCATTTGCTCCTTGAAACTGGGTGGTGGACCCGTTCGGGCCACGGACTACAAATGCAAGGGTGGGGCCGGAAAGGGACGTGTTTGCCGGGCATTCGGGTGCCCGCCGGACGCTCTCAGGGCTTTGACGGCCCTCGGCGCGGAAGATGGATGGTAAAGGTCGTACCGCTTTCAGCGGTGGACCTGATCTCGATCGTTCCGCCGTGCGCGTGAACAATCTGGTGCGCGATATACAGACCGAGCCCGAGGTGGCCCGACGGACCCAACGCTGCGCCGAACCGTCCGCCTTCGCGCTTCATCGGGTCGAAGAGTCCCGTGCGCTCTTCAGCGGAAATAACCGCGCCGTGATTGTGGATGGCGATGCGAACTTCGTTTTCATCGCCACGAAGGTTTACGGTCACGGCGGTGCGGTTGGAGCCGTGCTCGACAGCGTTGCCCAACATATTCGTGACCACTTGGCTGATGCGGGCACAATCCCATTCGCCGCGTTCCGGTCCAACAGTAGAAACCTGGATCGTCATCTTCGGGTTGGCGGCGGAGACCTCGTCCACTACGTCACGTACGAGCTTTTCCATGCTCATCTCGGCGCGGACGATCGGGATTCCGTCACCGAGCCGCGTTCTGGTGAAATCCAGCAGGTCGCCGATAAGGCGATTCATTCTCGTTGCGCTGGACGCGATCCGCGAAGTCAGGGTAAGGTGCGGCTCGTTCAGCTCGTGGGTGTCGAGCATGAACATCGCCGAGGTGATTATCGCCGATAGCGGCGAACGGAGGTCGTGTCCAAGGATCGCCAGGAACATGTCCTTCGACCCGGCGAGATCCTGCGTGTATCGGGCGACGGACTCCGCCAGCGCCTGATCTATGGCTTCGTTGAAGCGTGTCAGGTCGTCAATGTCTTCGGCAGAGATGGCTCCCTTTGATTCGGTCCAGAGACGAATGACGCTGGCGCGGAGGGCCCGGTACTCCGACACCATCTGGTCTACTGTGAAACCGCTTTCTGCCCGCTCTGTCCCGTGCTGTTGTGCGGCGGTCTTGGTGTTGGGTTCGGGGTCAATCGCGTTGCCTTTCGATTTCTCCTTCTGCTCGTGACCGGTCTCTGGCGTGAGAAGATCGGCGACGATCACGGTCAGCATTTCACTTGCGTGATCTCGAAGCGCGTCGATGCCCATCGCAACACTTGCCGGGCCGCACGTCCGCGCAAAGGCCTCCCACTCCGCGAGTATCGGCTCACGATTGGACTCGATGAACTCCGCGAGCCGGGAAGCCTGCTGATCCGTGGGTTTGGCAGCAGTTCGTAAAAGAGTCGGGCGGTTCAATGGCTCCGCGCCGTGGCTGCGTGGTTGAACTCGACGCACCAATCGACAAGCTGATTTGCGAGATCGTTGTCCCTGATCTCCACGCTTGGCGATTCTGATGAGGCCTCTTGCTCAGCGTTCCGCAGAATGTCCTTGACAGTCTGGATGATGCGGGCGATTGCCACCCCGCGCGCCTGCTCCACTACCACGTAATCGCAGACCGCGTCGCGCAAAGTCATACGTGTTCCTACTGCCTCCCGGGTTCGATCGGTGAGGACCAGATGGAGCTCCTTCAACAGAGCCCGGCACGCCTCCTCGGTTTTGTCGCTCATTTGCAGCTCACGGGTATTTGGATACGCATTATTCGGTGGTCGTGTCGTCAAAGTATTCGTGTATGCACCAGGTGCTCATCTTCTCGCGGAGGAGGAAGCCGGCCCAGTCGGGATGCCCGCGCGAGAGCGGAGGAAGCGTTCCAATACCGATGGTCGACTTCAGCGTGACGAGCACGCGCTCGGGCGGCTCTCCGGCATCGCGCATGGCCTTGGTAAATTCAGAGATGGTTCTGCGGAGGATGGCGATCGATTCGGCATCGCGGTTGGCGGCGACTGCGACCGCGTTGCGCAGCCGCTCGCACAACTCGAGCGACGGCTGCGGTGCGTGCCGCACGGCGGCCTGGATGTTCTCCTCGGTCGTGCCCACGAGTCGGCCCTGCAACGACGACATCTCTTCGCTCATCCTTGCGCCCCCTCTCACCAAATATCGAAGCTTGGCGCTTGTGCGAAAATCGCACGAATTAGGTAGGCAAGAGGTAGCCGTTTGAATCAGGGAAACACACGCCGGTAACCGGCGAAGTCATTGCTCCGTGGCGCCTGCAGCTTAAATCGGCACCACGGTGAGAGAGAT
>JALYYD010000089.1 GCA_030946775.1 Gemmatimonadota bacterium | reverse complement strand
CCGTTCTCGTTCGCGGGGGCAATGCTGCTCCTCGTTCTTACCGGCACTCCGCTCAACGTCTCGAGCTTTATGGGGTTGATTCTTCTCGTCGGCTTGATCGTGAAGAATGGAATCATCCTTCTCGATTTCACGCGGCGGCGGATGATCGAAGCCGGCCTCCCTCTCGACGTCGCAATTCAGGAGGCGGCGCGCATCCGGCTGCGGCCGATTCTGATGACGACGCTGTGCACGCTCGTTGGGCTGCTCCCGCTGGCGCTCGCGATCGGCGCCGGAAGCGAGATGCAGCAGCCGCTGGCGATCGCGGTTATTGGCGGCCTGACGCTCTCGACGCCGATTACGCTCTACATCGTACCGACGCTTCTCGTCGCGATCCGCGGCCGCGGGTACCGGCTCGTCGAGGGCTAAGCGCGGCTCACTGAAAAATCGCGTTCCGCGCGGGGCAGCGCCGCGACATATTTGCGGCGTCCCATTCCGGAGGTTTCGTGACCGCAATTTCAGCGCTTTGGCTCCCGATCCTGCTCTCCGTAATCGCGGTGTTCGCCGCCAGCTCGATCATCCATATGAAATCGCCCTGGCATAAGAGCGATTACCCCGCCGTGCCGAACGAAGCCGCGCTCGCCGACGCCGTGCGCCCTCTCGCGATTCCACCCGGCAATTACGTCGTGCCGCGCCCGGTGGGAATGGCGGATATGAAGACGGCGGCGTTTCAGGAAAAGGTGAACCGAGGGCCGAATCTCATCCTCACCGTGATCCCGAACGGACCGCGGCCGATGAGCACTTTCTTCGTCGGGTGGTTTTTCTATCTGCTCGTCGTGACGACCGCCGCGGCGTACGTGGCCGGCAGCGTCATCGCGCCCGGCGCCGGTTACGGAATTCATAAATACGTTTTTCTCGTCTCGTTCATCGGATACGCGCTCGGCCTCTGGCCGGAGTCGATCTGGCATCATCGCAAGTGGAGCACGACGGTGAAGCTGACGTTCGACGCGCTTATCTACGCGCTGATCACGGCGTTCCTTTTTGGCTGGCTCTGGCCAAAGTAAGACGAGCTCGTCGGGGGACCGCCACCTGACGGACGCCGCCCCGGCTCGCTGGCGGTACCTCGCGCTGCTCGCGTCCGGCGAGCTGCTCGGGATGTCGCTCTGGTTTGCGGCGAGCGCCGTCGCACCGCAGCTCGCCGCGCTCTGGTCGCTGACACCGGCGCAGTCGGCGTGGCTGATAACGATCGTGCAGCTCGGCTTCGTCGCCGGCACGGCGACGTCGGCGATTTTGAATCTGGCCGACATCGTCCCTTCGCGGCTGCTGTTCGCGGTCGCGGCCGCGCTGGCGGCGATTGCCAACGCGGCGGTGCTGCGCGCGCCTGGCTTCGAGAGCGCTCTCGCTCTGCGCTTTTTCACCGGGTTCTTTCTCGCCGGCGTCTATCCACCGGCAATGAAAATGGTCGCGACCTGGTTTCAATCGCAGCGCGGGCTGGCGATCGGGACCATCGTCGGCGCTCTCACCATCGGCAAGGCGACGCCGTACCTCATTCACGCGTTTCCGCTCGCCGACGCGACACCGGTTCTGCTGGTGGCGTCCGGCGGCGCGATGCTCGGTGCGTTGCTCGTCGGACTCTTCTTTCGCGAAGGCCCATTCCGATTCGTCCCGCGCGTGTTCTCGTGGTCGCTCGTAGCGTCAGTGGTGCGTATTCGTGAGTGGCGGCTTTCCACCGGCAGCTACCTCGGCCATATGTTCGAGCTCTACGCGTTCTGGGCGTGGGTCCCCTCGTTCCTCGCCGCCTCCGCCCCCGGCGCGCGCCCGTCAACTGTGTCGCTGATCGCGTTCACGACCATCGCGATCGGTGGCGCAGGCTGCGTGTGGGGCGGGATCTCAGCGGATAAAAAGGGAAGGGAACGCCTCGTCACGATCTCTCTCGTCGTCAGCGGCGGCTGCTGTCTGGGCAGCGTGATGTTCTTTGGCGCGCCGCTCTTGGGGCTGTCACTCATCACCTTCGTTTGGGGGTTCTTCGTCATTGCTGACAGCGCGCAGTTCAGCACACTGGTTACCGAGTCGGTCCCGCAGCACGCGATAGGCACCGCGCTCACGCTGCAGACGTCGCTTGGTTTCCTGCTTACGATGATTCCGGTTCAACTGGTGCCATTGCTCGCCGGCCGCGCCGGATGGAGATGGGCTTTCGTCGCGCTGTCGATCGGACCGATGGCCGGGATCGTGGCCATCCGAAAGCTGCGCCTCTTGCGCGCGCCACCGGCGCCCGCGTGATTCCGCCGCTGCACCGCCCACGCTACGGAGGAACGATGTGGAATGAGTTCAAGGGATTTTTGATCAAGCAGAACGTTGTCGCGCTGGCCATTGCGGTTGTGGTCGGTGGCGCACTCGGCGCGCTGGTGAAGGCGCTGGTTGACGATTTCATAATGCCGATCGTAGGCGCCGCTCTCCCCTCGGGTGCGTGGCAGAAAGCGACGTGGACCGTCGGCGCGATTCACTTCGGGGTCGGAGACTTCATCGCTGCGACCATCAACTTCTTCATCATCGGATTCGTCGCCTGGAGAATCGCGAAGATGTTCATTCGGCCCGCGGACGAAAATGTGACCACGACAGACTGCCGGTACTGCCGGATGAAGGTTGACAAAGAGGCAACCCGCTGTCCGTTCTGCACCAGCGAGCTGGCGCGCGCCAGCTAGAATCCGCTCGGATAGCCATCCGAGCCGTACACGTCGCGCGCCACTACCGTCGGTCGTAAATTCTCCCCGTGAGCAAGCTGCCCGCCCAACCCCCGCTTGTTGGACGCCGCGACGAGCTGGCGCAGTTGGTGGACGCGATCGACGGCGCCGAGCGGGGAGCCGGCCGCGTCGTTTTCCTATCCGGTGAAGGAGGTGTCGGGAAAACGCGCCTCGCTGGCGCCGCGGCCGAGATCGCGGCGAAGCGAGGTTGGACGGTTGCCGTGGGCCGCGCCTACCCGATCGAGACGGGCGTTCCCTACGCGCTCTTCTCGGACGCGCTGCTTGCCATCATCAGAAGGATCGAGCCCTCGTCGCTCTCAGTCCTGACGCGCGGCGGGTCGGCGGAGCTGGCGCACCTCTTTCCTGCGCTTGGCGCCGCGGGGGGCAAGAGCGCTGCTGCAGGACTCGATGCCTCCGAGTTCAAGGCGCGACTGCTCTGGAATTTTTCCCAGTTCCTCGGCCGCCTCGCGGCGAAGCAGCCGCTTCTCGTTCTTCTCGACAATCTTCAGTGGGCGGACGCGTCGTCACTCGAGCTGCTCCATTTCGTCGCCCGGCACCTGGAGTCGCAGAAGGTTCTCCTGCTCTGCACGTACAATGAAGCCGAGCGCGATGCGAATGCGGCTCTTCGCACTACCGAGCAGTCACTTCACAAACTCGGGCTAGTCGACGTTCACCGCCTGCGCCCGCTTGACGAAGGGAACGTCGCCGAGCTCGTGCGTTCGCTCTTCGGCGGTGCTGGCGAGACGGATCCGTTCGCGGCGCTGCTCTACAACTGGACGCGTGGCAATCCTTTCTTCGTTGAAGAGACGCTTAAGGCGATGATCGATTCCGGGCGTATCTATCAGCGTGACGGGCGCTGGAGTGGTTTCGAGCTGCAGACCTTCGAGATGCCGCTCACGGTTCGTGACGCAGTCGCCGGACGGCTGTCCCGGCTCTCACCGTCCGCGCGATCGCTGGCGAACGTCGCGGCGGTGATGGGAGCCCGCGCCGGATACGACACGCTTCTCGCCATTGCGGGCGGTGAAGAGCCCGCTTTCGTCGCGGCAGTGGAGGAGCTCTCCCGCGAGCGGGTGCTCGAGGAAAAACGCCACGGCGACGTCGTCGCATATGATTTCTCGCATCCGCTGCTGCAGCAGGTGCTCTACTCCGATCTCGGTCACGCGCGCGCTACTATGATGCACGGCGAAATCGCGGAAGCGCTCGAGCGGATGTACGGCGCCTCGGCGGGGGATCATTCCGACGAGCTTGCGCTCCATTTCAGCCGCGCGAGCAGGCCGGGCGTGAAAGGGATCAAGTATCTCACCATCGCCGGCGAAATGGCGCTCGAGAAGTACGCCAACCGCGAAGCAGCAAGTTATCTCAACGCTGCGCTCGAGGCCACGACGACGGGTCCCGACTCCATCCGCTCCGAAATCCCGCGCGCGCGCGTCGTGCTCGCTCTCGCGCGTGCTCGACAGCGGCTCGGCGAATACGATCGCGCTCTCGAGCTGTGGGCGATCGCGCTCGAGGACGCGGCCTCGCGCGGAGATGCGGCGGCGATCGCGGCAATCGAATACCGAACCGGGCTCGCTTTGTACTGGAGCGGTCGTCACGCCGATGCGCTCGCCCACTACGATGCCGGCGTAGCGGCGGCGAAAGCACCGCCGGATTCGCAATCGGCGCTCCGGCTCCGCCTCGCCCGCGGGATATGCCTTCAGGAGCTCGGCAGGCTCGACGAAGCGCAGGCCGATCTGGAATCAGCGCTCGACGCCGCAGCAAAGGGCGGAGTGGACAGCCAGGTCCTGCTTGCTCGCGCGCATCGTGCTCTCTTGCTCCTCTATGCCTGGACGGGACCGCTCGACGTCGCGCGAAAGCACGGAGAGGACGCGCTCCGTCACGCCGAGGCGAGCGGGCAGCTGATGCTGCAGTGGAGCGCGCATTGGGCGATGGCGATTCTTACCGGCGTGAGCGGAGACGAACCCGCCGTCGCGCGCCATCTCGACGAGAGCGCGCGCCTCGCCGATCAGTCGCGGTCGCCGCTTCTCCCTCTCTGGACAGCCGAACTGAAGGTGCAATACCTGTCGAGCACCGGCGATTGGGACGAAGGTCTCGCCCTCGCCGAGCGCACGATCGCTCTCGCGCAGCGGCAGGGGCAGCGCACTTTGCTGCCGCGGCTGTATGTGTGGGCGGGAATGATGTACCTCCCGCGCGGTGAGGCCGAGCGCGCGAAAAAATATTTCGACGACGCGTGGGTTCTATCCGGCGCGGACAAGGGCGCCGAGCGGCCACTCGACGTTCCTTCCGTCGTACCCGCGCATCTTGGGTTAGCGGCGTATCATCTTGCGCGCGGAGACTATGCACAGGCGGTGGCGATTGGCGAGAGTGGCCTCGCCATCGCCGATAGAACCGGTCACGCGATCTGGGGACTGCAGTGGCTGCTTCCGCTCATCTGCGAAGCCGCCCTGCTCAATCTCGATTTCGTTCGGGCGGAAGCGCTGTCGAAACGAATGAGGCGTGATGCGACTCGCTTGCAGCATCGGCTCGGCCTCGCGTTTTCCGATGCGTGCGACGCGCTCCTCGTCCTCTACCGCGACAACGATCCGGCTAAGGCAATCTCGCTGCTGCGATCCGCGGCGGACCAGTTCGACGCGATCCCGCTTCCGGTTCAATCGGCTCGCGTGCGGCGACGGCTCGCATACGCTCTGATGGACAACGGCCAGCCGGAGGAGGGGATGCGCGAGCTAAAGAGTGCGCACGAAGTTTTTGTGAAGCTGCGCGCGACCGGTGAGCTCGACGCGACGCGAGAAGCCCTACGCGAGCTCGGAGTGCGGCCGCCGTCGCGCTCGACGATTCCGGGCGCGGCCGGTCTCACCGGTCGCGAGACCGAGATCGCGCGGATGGTCGCGGCGCGAAAGTCGAACAAGGAGATCGGCGCGGAGCTGAAGATCTCCGCCCGCACAGTCAGCACTCACCTTTCCAACATCTTTCTCAAGTTGAACGTCGCATCCCGTGGTGAGCTCGCGGATTTCGTGCGCGAGCGCGGGCTTGCCGGCTAGTGACGGCGCTACATTCGGGGATGGAAACGCGCGGCAGGAATATTCTCGACGAGCTCCACGACGATGAAACGGCAGAATCCGGAGCGGAATTTCTCGGAGTCGCGGCCAGATACTTCGCATCCACCCGCCTTGGCGAGGGTTCGGTCTCGACCGCGCTGACGCCGGCTGAAATCGCGGCGCGGTTCTCCGAGGCGATGCCGCTCACGGGGCGGCCGCTCTCCGAGATTGTCGAGCGAATCGAGCGCGAAGTGTTCGCCGATGCGAACAAGCTCTGCCATCCGATGGCGATGGGGCATCAGGTGAGCGCCCCTCTGCCCGCGGCGGTCTGGACAGAATCAGTGATCGGTGCTCTCAACCAGTCGCTCGCAATATTCGAGATGTCACCGACGGGGACTATGCTCGAGCACCAGGTCATCCGGTGGATGTGTGACCTGGTCGGATATCCGGCCGGGTCGAGCGGGACGCTCACCTCCGGCGGAACCGAAGCGAGCTTCACCGCGCTCCTCGCCGCGCGCAACGCGGCGATGCCCGATGCGTGGGAGAACGGCGTAGGCGCCGACGCGCCATACGTTGTGCACGGTGAGCATTCGCATTACGCAGTGACGCGCGCGATCGGCCAGCTCGGCCTTGGCAGAAAGCGCGGAATCGCAATTCGCTCGCGCGACTACCGTATGGATGTCGCGCATCTATCCGAAACTCTCGACGCGCTCGACTCGGAGAAGAAACGCATTCTCGCTGTCGTCGCCACCGCGGGATCGACGGCGACCGGGTCGTTCGACGATCTCGAGGCGATTAGAAGCATCTGCGACGAGCGCGGAATCTGGCTGCACGTGGATGCGGCGCACGGGGCAAGCGCTCTCCTTTCGTCGCGGCCGCCGCGCGCACTGCTCGGGTTAAAGCGTGCCCGCTCGCTTGCGTGGGACCCGCACAAGGGAATGCTCCTGCCTCTTTCCGCGGGAATGCTTCTCGTCCGCGACGAGCGCGATCTGGAGGGCGCATTCACCCAACAGGCCCCGTACTTATTCAAAGGATCCGACGCCGAGCGAAACCCCGATCAGGGACGCAAGAGCTTTCAATGCTCCCGCCGCGCCGATGTCCTCAAGCTTTGGGTCGCCCTTCAGAGATACGGTGCGAAGGGAATTGGCGAGCTCTACGACGGGCTCTGCGCGACGACGCGCGAGCTTTACGAAATGATCGTCGAGCATCCGCTTTTCGAGGCGCTGCACGAGCCGGAGTCGAATATCCTCTGCTTCCGCTACGCCGGAAGTGACGATCTGAATCGCGAGCTTCGGCCGAGCTTCAACCGCAACGGCAGCGGTTGGATCACGTCAACCGTTCTCGACGGGCGGCCGGTGCTCCGAGTCACGATAATGAATCCGCGCACATCATCGTCGCACTTGTCGGCGCTGCTCGACGGGCTCAGCGCAGAAGCCAAGCGGCTCGGCGTCTGAGCTACCCGCCGAAGATAATGCCGTGCTTCTCGCGGCCGAGCCACGCCATCGTGCCGGCGATTGTGAAGACGGTGACCGCGGTAAGCGCCATCGAGTACGCGTAGCTCGTGCGCGCGGCAAAAACCGCCTCGATGTAAACAACGGATGACGCGATGAGCACGCCGCACTGGTACGCGAAGCCGGGCAGAAATCCGCGCACGTTGTCCGGCGCGAGCTCGTTGATGTGGGCCGGGATCACCCCCCACGCGCCCTGCACCATGAACTGCATCGCAAACGCGCCGGCGATTAGCCCCGCCAGCGAAGGAGAGAGCGCCCATAGAGGAACGAGCGTTATCGCGAGGCCGAGGGCGATGACGATCGCCTTGCGTCTGCCAATGCGGTCGGAGATGTGGCCGAATGTAAGTCCGCCCAGAATCGCTCCGAACATCGAGAACGCGACGAGCATCGCCCGCTTCTGCGGCGTGAATCCCCAGTCGCGCTGCAGGAACGTCGGATACATATCCTGCGTTCCGTGCGAGGCGAAGTTCATTCCCGCCATCAACAGCGTGATGTAGATGAACAGCTTCCAATTCGAGGCGATCGACCTGCCGAGGCTGCTCCAGTCTGCGTGCCGCGTCCGCTTCCACACCTCCGACTCCTGGACGCGCATTCTCACGAACACGGCGAGGAGCGCAGGAAGTCCGCCGATGAAAAACATCGGCCGCCACCCCCACCTCGGGAAGACAAAGAAGTACGCGACCGCTGCGAGCAGGTAGCCCATCGCGTAGCCCTCCTGCAGCAATCCTGAGAACAGTCCGCGCCGCTTTGCGGGTGCCGATTCCATTGCCAGCGAAGCCCCGACGCCCCATTCTCCCCCCATTCCGATTCCGAACAGCGCGCGGAGGACGATGAAGCTCGCGTAGCTGTGGGAGAACCCGCACAGCACTTCGACAATCGAGAAAAAAACGAGATCGATCATCAGCGGCAGCTTGCGGCCGTACCTGTCGGCGAGAAGCCCGAAGATCAACGCTCCGACGGGACGGAATGCCAGCGTCACCGTGATCGTGAGCGCGAGCTGGGCGTCGGTCTTGTGGAATTCCTTGGCGATCGCCGTCAGAGTGAAGACGACGATGAAGAAGTCGAACGCGTCGAGCGTCCAACCCAGAAAACTCGCCGTGACCGCCGCCCGGTGCCCGCTTTCGGTCTTTGACATAGGGGCAAAATATGAATCAATCAGGGCGCGGCTGCGTTGTTCCTTGAAATGGTCGGCGGGTTTCGCTGACCGCTGGTAGATTTTTAGGATGAAGAACATTCTGACATACGCGGCAGTCGTGCTTACCGCAGCCGCGTGTGTTCGTTCCGCCCCGGGCGCCGCCGCTTCTCCCACCGTCAACACCGCCGAGCTGCCGATCGCATCCGACGCCGCTGCCGACTCGCTCCTTGCCGACGTGCGTTCTCTCGCACCGGGAATCGTCGTCACTCTTCGCTATGCGACGCCCAACAACTTTACCGGCGCGCCGATCATCGGGTACGAAGGGAACCACGCCTATCTCCGGACGCAGGCAGCGGCCGCCCTCGCACGCGTGGAGCGTGACCTGGCGCGGCGGGGGCTGGGGCTCAAGATATTCGACGCGTATCGCCCCGTGCGTGCCACGCTGGCGATGGTGGATTGGACAATGCGCGTGAATCGCGCGGATCTCATTCGCGATGGCTACATCGCGAGCCGGAGCAGGCACAACCTCGGCTTGGCGGTGGATCTTACTCTGATCCGTCTCGCCGACAGCGCGGAGCTGGAGATGGGAACTCCATTCGACACATTTTCCGCCGCCGCTCACACTGCGAACGCGACCGGCGTCGCCGCCGACGATCGTCAGCGGCTAAAGCGCGCTATGGAGAACGAAGGGTTCGCCAACTACGACCAGGAGTGGTGGCATTTCACCTTCTCCCTGCCTGACCCCCGTCGATTCGATCGCGTAATTCGCTGACCTGCGCGCTTGTCGGCGCCACCGGCGCCGGGGCAGGAGGTTCGGCGTGACGCGCAGGAATCGAGAATGCGAACACTGTCCCCACTTCGGGGAATTCCGCCCACACCTTTCCGCCCAGCGTCGCCACAGTGTCGCGCACTATGCTGAGCCCCAGGCCTGTGCCGCCGATTTCGGCGTGTTCCTGCTCGTGGGCGCGGAAGAAGCGTTCGAATAAGCGCGCTCTGCTGTTTTCCGGGACACCCAGTCCGTTGTCGCGTACCCGGACCGTCACCTCGCATCCGATTTCACCCTTATCGCACCAGTCGCTGCTGATTTCGATCCAGCGCTCCGCCTTCACCGGATCGGCGTACTTGATCGCGTTGGCGATCAGGTTCGAGAGGCAAAGCTCTACCGCGGCAGCGTTGATCTCCACCGCGGGCAGCTCGCCGCAGACTCGGATCTCGACGCTCTCGGCCTTCGCAGCATCACGGAGCTGACGAATC
This sequence comes from Gemmatimonadota bacterium, assembly GCA_030946775.1. GTDB lineage: Bacteria > Gemmatimonadota > Gemmatimonadetes > Gemmatimonadales > Gemmatimonadaceae > UBA4720. Next base: position 1,051 of record JALYYD010000089.1, on the reverse strand, counting down.
ACCTCCGCCACCGCCGCCGGGAGCTCCACGTGGCGTTGCTGGCGTGGGTCGTCCCGAGGCCGGGACAGCTCGACAAGGTTGTCCAGCGTCCCTCGCATTCTTTCCGTGTTGCGCTTGATGATCGCAACCATCTTGCTCTGCTGTTCCGACGGAATCTCGCCCAACTCGAGAACCTCGGCGGCGCCGCCGATGACGCCGACGAGATTCTTCATCTCGTGGGTAAGCGCCCGGTTGAATCCCCGCAGCCGCTGCTCACGCTCGCTCAGCTCCTCGCGCAGCAGCGTCAAGTAATGCGTGATCGTCGCCTGCTGAATCATCGTAATGGCGAGAAAGAGACGATGGGCGCAGGCGAGCAGCTGCCCGCGGCTGCACGGTTCGTCTATCTCGTCGGCGATCCGCGAGAGAAATGAAAACAGGATTCCACCGAAGATCTCGTACTCCTTCAGCAGCTCGTATTCATCGAATCCCTGTTCGAAGCGGAGCGCGCCGAGCTCCATCGCTTTCGCGACGACAGGGACGTCGGCCATCAGAGTCTTTTCAGGCTGCTCGATGTAATCCGCGATGCCGGCGATCAGCAGCGGCACGTGGTCGAGTATCGCCTCGGTGGGAAAGATCTGATTCGGATCCATCGTCACGCGCGCGCTGATCCGCTCCAGCCAACGCTGAGTCAGCTCATCCTTGTGATCCCGCATCCGTTGCGCGAGCACCCCGGCGAGAATGCAGAGGGCACGATCGTCGGCTGAGGCGTTCTGGGTGCCATCGAGAGTATCAATCACACTATTACTACAGCAACTACTCGGCCGTTTGCGGTCGTACGGAAGAATCAGTATCTCACGTTAGGACAATGACTTAACTCCTGGGCGAAGCACAGGCAGCCAGATGCTCGTGCCGAGCACCTCGGGGGAGTCGATGGAGCTCGGCGGGATGATGGGAGCGGCGGCGCCGAGGCAGCAGACACTCAGTGGGGGAGACGTCACCCGACACGCAGGCCCCGGCGATTTAACTGAAATTGCAACAAACGATCTGAGGGCTGAGTAGGAAAGCTGAAAGT
>JALYYD010000085.1 GCA_030946775.1 Gemmatimonadota bacterium | reverse complement strand
GATCTCACCTTCTTCAGGGACAAGATCGATTATCTGCTCACGCGAATCCCGAACTTGTATCTCGCGTTAGAGGAACGCCGGGAGTGGGTCAATTGGGACAAACGGGTCTATTTATCGTTCGTGTCGCGGGGCGACGTAGTTCTCGACGTCGGTGCCAACGTCGGCGCCCATACGGTTTTTCTCTCGCACCTCGTGGGGAGCAGCGGCAAAGTCATAGCGTTCGAGCCGCTACCTCCAAATCTCGCCAAACTGCGCGAGCTCGTCGCCAGGCGGGCGCGCTTCGACAACATCGAGGTAGTGGCCGCTGCAGTAGGGAATCCCGATCCCTCGACGACCGAGGTTTCGCTCCATGCACCAGGCTCCGATTACACTCAGGCGTCGCTCGCCACGCAGACGGCAGGCTCGTGGAGCGCGCACCAGGACGTGAAAGTATTTCAGTGTCCCATCACCAGCATTGACCTCGATACTTCGCTGAGAAGACTCGAGCGTCTCGACTTCTTGAAGTTGGACATCGAAGGCGGCGAGATGCCCTCGCTGTTGGGAGCAAGAAAGACCATCTCGCGTTTTGGACCTCTGATTTATTGCGAGGTCTATCGTAGGTGGACTGAAGCGTTCCGCTACAGCCCCACCGATCTGATGAGCGTAGTTCTCTCGCTCGGCTACCGCGAGGCGAGAGCTATCGTGGATGGACGTGTCCACTCGCATCTACTCGAATCCCCGCTGCCCGACTACTGGTTCGACAATTCCTCCGATGTGCTTTTCTTCAGGGACATCCATCGTGAAATGGTGCGGCGCTTCGACTCTCGTTACCTGCGAGAGGGCGACTGACGTGCGGCGCCCGCAGCATCGGGGGAGGAGAATGAATGGCTGAGAGCTGGGTTCCGACGATACGGAAGCGGATCATGCTGAGGGTACTCGGTCTTATCGCGCGCGCCGGGAAGCCTGGGCGCGCCGGCGTCGACGAGCAAGGCGTCAGCCGCATTCTCGTCATCGAGCTCTGGAACATCGGCGACGTGGTACTCACGATTCCATTCCTGGCTCAGCTGCGAAAGAAATTTCCCGGCGCGCGCGTGACGCTACTTTGCCGGCCGCACGCGCGCGAGATACTGGCCGGGAGCGGGCTTGTCGACGAGTTCATCGAATCCGATCTGAGCTGGACAGACCAGACCACGCGTCGCAACCCGTTTGCCTACAATTGGCGTGAGCTGTTCCGCATCAGGCACGAGCTCCGTCGGGGCCGCTTCGATCTCGCCTTTCAAGCGCGTCGTCACGTGCGCGAGCACGTCCTGCTTTGGCTTTCCGGCGCCCGGCGGCGGGTGGGATTGGCGCTGATGGATGAGAACCCAATTCTCACCGATGCGATCGCGCAGCCAACTCCGAACGGGCATAAGGTGGATGATTGGCTGGCGCTCCTCGGTCCATTCGGCGGAGCCGTCAAAGTGGAATCGCCGCAGCTTGCGATTGCCGATTCCGAGCGCGCCTGGGCTGATGAGTTCATCCGTGCTCGAATGTCGAGCGGCAAGCTGGTCGGAATCCATCCGGGGGCGAGAATTCCCGAAAAGCGCTGGCCTCTCGAGCGGTTTCGCGAAGTGGCGCGCACTCTCGCCGCGCGCGGTGGCGTCGCCGTGCTTTCCTTTTCCGACGCGTCGGGTTACGGGCGGGATCTTGGCAGCATACCGGGTGTCGTCAACGCGGAAGTCACGCTTCGTCAGATGATGGCGTTGATGGCGAGATGCTCGTTCCTTCTCTGCAACGACAGCGGTCCGATGCACATCGCCGCCGCGTTGAGTGTTCCCGTTGTAGCCGTGTTTGGCGACGGAATATCGGATTGGTTTTCGCCGTTGGGGACGGGGCACGAGATAGTGACGCCGGCCTCGGGTGTCGGCGAAATCTCTGGGGCCGATCGCGGGAAGGGAATCGAGAGCGTCCCCGTATCCGACGTGCTCGAAGCCGTCGGACGCATCGAGCGGAGCATCGCTCAGTGAGAATCCCGCGCCGAGATCTGTTTCAAAGCAGAGAGAAGCATCTCCTCGCTGTCGCGTCGGAGCTCGCGTCGCCGCTGCTGGCGGCGGCGGCGCGCAGCTCGACCGGTCGCCCGCCCACTCCAGCCGCCGACTGGAGAAAAGGCCTCATCATCTCCCACACCCATATCGGCGATTTGCTGTATCGCACCTGTTCGCTCGAGACTCTTCGGTCCGGACTGCCGAATTGCTCCTGGGATTATCTCGTGTCGCCCGCAGGCGCCGAAGTATTGACGGGAAATCCGGCGATCTCCGAAATCCTGCCGCTGCAGCTGACGGAAGACAGCTGGAGCCTGAGCGCAACGGCAATGCGCGATCTGGCTTTGCGCGGGTACGACGTCGTTCTTTGCACCAACACCGTCCGGCATTATGCCGATTTCGTCACGGCGCTGCGACTCCGCGTCCCAAACCGTGTCGGAATCTCTACGAAGGGGTTCTCCGCCGCATTGACGCTTCCCGTCGAAGCGGAGATGCCGATGGCATATCCCGCTTATTTCCGCTCGATTGTGTCCGCCGTGACCGGTGTGCCAGCGTCCTGGTCGTTGCGGCCGCGGATATACCTCGACGGCGAAGCGACTGCGGAAGCCGGAGAGGCGTGGCAGCGCGGGCGACTGGCCGCAGGCAAACCGGTCATCGCGTGCACTCTCACTACGCGCCAGCCGCACGGAGCGTGGCCGGCGGATCTCTTCGTTCGATCGTTGGAGCGGGCGAGCTCGGCTACAGGAGCGCAAATAGTATTTTGCGGATCCGCCGCCGATGCAGAGCAGCTCCACGCCGCAGCGGCCACGTGCTCGGCGCCCTCGACCGTCCTGGCGGGTGAGCTCGGAGTCAGGGCCTTCGCCGCCTTTCTGAGCCGCTGCTCCGCGCTCCTTGCGACTGACTCGGGACCGCGCCATGTCGCGAACGCGGTCGGCACTCCTGTAGTGTTCGGACGCAATCTCACGTATTCGCGAATCGAGGCCGGCACCTACACCGATACCGAAACGGACATCGCGCCGCCGGCCGACGAATTCGTCAGGCCAGCGGAGCTGCCGAACTCCTACGCCAAGGTTAGCGTCGAGGCGATCGCCTCAGCGCTGGTCTCGCGACTCTCTATCTCCGCAGCGCGATGACGATAGTCACAAGGGTGGCGAGAATCTGCGCCAAGGCGCCCGCGCTGGTGATGAAATCGAACGGCCTGTCGGCGGGATCTCGCGTCGGGACGTAAACCGTGCTTCCCGCTGCAGGCTCCGGGTTGTGGTCGGGCAACAGAAAGTGGGAAGCTCGTGCGTCGACCTTTCCATTCGGCTGCGTGACATATGCGCGGCCAACATCAGCCTGCCTCGCCGGGCCGCCGGCGGCGCGGATGTAGTACTCGATCTTCTTGCCCCGAGAATAAGTCACCGCCACCGGGGAATTGACCGCGCCCGAGACGTTCACCACCGCGTTGTACCGCGGAATGAAAATGGAATCCCCGTCCTGAAGCGGGAGATTGTCAAACGACTTCGGATCGCGGAGAACTTGTGGAAGCTCGATGCCGATTCGGCCGGTGCGATTGGCTTTGCGATAGAAGACCACTCCGTTGGCGTATCCATCGGGCGTCAGGCCACCGGCGCGTTGGATCAGATCGGTAAGGCGCTCCGTTTTGGTC
>JALYYD010000082.1 GCA_030946775.1 Gemmatimonadota bacterium | reverse complement strand
AAGACCGTTCGCTTCATTTTGATAGGGAGTGGGACGGTCGTGCGGTCGTACCCTGAGCCCTTGGATCTTACCTACACTCAACTCGCATCCGGTTCTGTTGCCGTTACGGGTTGAGAGTCGCCTTCAGCTCAATCCTTACATTCCCCTTCAGCGCCTTTGAGACGGGGCACGCGTCTTTCGTCGCGGCTGCGATTTCCTGGAACTTCGCCTCGTCGAGCCCGGGGACGTTCGCGACGACTTCGAGTTTCATCGTCGTGATTCCAAATCCGCCCGGGACGGGCTCGACGGTGCACGCGGCGGAAGTTTGAACCTTCGTCGAGGGCGTTCCGTTCTTCTCCAGCGCCCCGCTCAACGCCATGCTGAAGCACGCGGCTTCCGCGGCGGCGAGCAGCTCTTCGGGGTTTGAGCCAGTGCCATTTTCGAATCTCGAACCGAACGAGTACGCGCCATCAATGGCTCCGCTCTCGCCTTTGAACATTCCCTTCCCATTCTTGAGCCCTCCCTCCCAAAACGCCTGCGCATTTCTCGTCGGCATCCAATTCCCCGAAAGTTCGTGTGAAGTACAATTGTCCGCGATTACAGGTGCAAGAAGCGTGACGATAGATTAGTTCACCTCAACCCCTCTGCAGGTGGAATGAGAACACGACTGGAAGCCGATCTCAAGACCGCAATGAAGGCGCGTGACAAGTCTGCCGTCGGCGTGCTGCGCAACCTTATCGGCGCGATCGACAACGCGGGCGCGGTGGAAGCCGGACCCGCCGGGCCTCCGATTGTGGGCCGCCGAGCGGATGTGCCTCGGCGTGCGCTGAGTGACGGCGACATCAACGGTCTCATCCGGCGTGAAGCAGCTGAAATCCGCTCTGCGCTCCGGGAATACGAATCGTTGGGCAGGAACGCCGAAGCGGCAGAGCTGCGCGAAAAGCTCGCGGTTGCCGAACGGTACGAGATCCAGGAATGAAGGCGGAGGCCGGGCCGCGTCCTGCGACTTTTTTGCAGAACGCGAGCTTCGTACTGCGAAGTGAAATGCGAGGTCGGCGGCGCAAGTAATTGTGGGCTGAGGAGTTCACAAAAACGTATGGTTCCGGCCCGCGCCCTGCCTTTCCCACGCGCGACGGCCGGCACATCAGGAGCTGACTGGATCCGCTGTTGGGACAGTCGTCGGCCAGCCCCCTCCCAAGTTGGTGGGCTACTCCGAAGAACCGGCAAACCCGCCGAAAGGCGGGGACGCAAAGCCACGTGGCTACAGCAGAGTCTGGGTCAGCGACCTGCCACGCTCGACGGGCTACCGAAAAGGAGAAGCAGATGACCCAGATCCATCCCCGCGATGGCTCCGCCATCGCACAACTCCGCCGGGCTTCGATTTATGTCGCGCTGGCGGTGTTGTTCGCCCTCGCAATTGCCGCTGCAGCAAAGGTGATGCAGGGACAAACGCCGAAGCGGGTCGCGTCCGCCGCAGTCGCGTCGGGCCGACTTCCCGGCGTATCACTCACGGAGCCCGCAGGTGAGTTCGGCGACTCCGTTCGCGCGATAATGCGCCGCGATTTCGATTTCAGCGATCGCGTACGGGTCGCGACGACGGCGAATCTCGTCGGCGGTCCGATTCCGGTCGAGAACGCGGTTTCTTCCGATTACGAGCGCTTCGGACGCATCGGCGCCTCCTACGTCGTGAGTGCGCGCGTTGACAACGGTGTGTTGGCAGTGACGATGTTCGACGTGCGCGGATCGCGCGTCGGGCATCAGAAGAGCTACCCGCTCTCTGGCGGGCCGGCCGATCCTCCGGCGAGGGCGACGATTCACGCCGCGTCGGACGACGTCGTGGGGTGGATCACCGGCGAGCGCGGAATCGCCGAGTCGCGCATCGTTTACGTACAGGGCGGCAGAGTGAGAGTGGTGGATTCGGACGGCGCGAACGACCACGCCGTAACGGCAAGCGGAGCTGCACTCTCTCCAGCGTGGCATCCAAACGGCCGCGCAATCGTATTCTCTGATTTTGGAGATGCGGGAACGCAGATCGCGCAGATCGACTTGCAGTCGGGGCGCACATCGCTGCTCAAGGCGACACCGCGCGGCCTGAACATCACTCCGGTCTTCACACCGGACGGCAACAACATCGTGTACGCGGCCGGCGGAGAGCAGCCGGCCGATCTCGTAATCGCCAGCGCGTCGAATGACGATCGGGCAAGGAAAATGGGCGCGGGCTCGCTCACCGAGCAGAGCTCACCGACGTTCAGGCCCGATGGACGGCGTGTTGCTTTCATCGCGCCATCGCCCAAGACACCCCAGATCTATACGATGAACGTGGACGGCACGGACATTCAGCAGCTGACGCCGAGCGTCGCCGGCGTGAGGAGCTACCGCACGGGACCGGACTGGTCGCCGGACGGGACGAAAATCGCGTACGAGCAGCAGAACGGCGATTTCCAGGTGTGGATGATCAACGTCGCCGACAAGAGAATGCGCCGGCTCACATCAGTCGGCGAGAACGAGGATCCCTCGTGGGCGCCGGATTCACGCCACGTCGTGATCTCGACGACGCGAAACAGAGCCAAGTACCTGTGGGTGCTCGACACGCAGTCCGGACGGATGCGACAGCTGACGCATCTCGACGGCGCCCGGCTGGCGGCGTGGTCGCCGTTCCTTGGCGGAGACACCTTCCTCGCGACCGCCGCGGGAGTCGCCGCGGCACCCGTTTCAGGAACGAGATAGTTGCACGGTTGTTGGACGGGGGACGGTCCGTCGCGAGAGGAAGCTCGCGGCGGGCCGTTTTTTTTTTGACTGCAACAGAACAGGATGCGGGGCTGAGTGGGTAAGGACCGAGGGCTAAGGGTACGGCCGCAAGACCGTCCGGTTCTATTTAGTGCGAGCTGAGAAGGGAGTTGATCACCGGGCGGTGCGACGCCGCGGCGTGGCTGCGGATTGATTCGACAGTAGCTTGTTCACCGAGCCATTGAGCCGGCGCGGATGAGCCGAGAAGGTGAGTTCTGCGCGCAAGCTCGGCGCGGTACCACGACGCCGAGAGAAGCGGGAGCGTGACAACCGTTACATCGGGTCGGATCCCTTCCACTTGCTGGATGTACCAGACGGGATAGGTGTCATTGTCACCGATCGAGAGCAGCACAGCATTTGGCGGAAGATCTTGAACAATTGTCAGCGCAAGCTCGCGCGCGGCGGAATCACCGGTTGCGTGCGAGCGGTCCATTGTCGTCCAGTTGAGAGCGAGGGGGAGCGCGGCGACGACAATGGGAAGCGACGCGAGCGCAGCTGGCAGCCGCCTCGCCGCGCGCGCCAAGCCGATGGCGGCCCACCCCGCCCACGATACGAATACGAAGAAAAAGAAATAATCGCGCTCGCGCGCTTCGTGATTTCCCGCCGGCACGATCCCGTGCCCGTACGATGGACCCGCCTTGAGATTCAGATACACGATCACACCAAGCGACGCGACGACGAGCAGCGTCAGCCACGCGCGCCAGCTTCGCCTATCAATGCGCCGATGATCGATGCAGCCGGCGATTCCGAGCATCGCAAAGACGATTGTGATGGGGGTTCGTGCGAACGACGGTCCGGGTGACTGCGACAAGCCGAGCGCGAACTGCCAGTCTGCATATTGGAAGAGATTTCCGATTTGTAGATACAGCGGCGCCGAACGTGGCCACAGAGTGCGCGCGCCGTACTGTCGGCGAGTAAGAACGTCCCAGAGCGACGCAATCGTGGATGGGTTCCCCTGATTGATCGCGGGATCGTGTCGGGCGCGGATGAGCAGGAACGCGACGCAGCTCGCGCCAAGGAGAAAGAGCGCAAACGCAGCGAGCCCAACGCTTATGGGACGGTGATGCGAACGGCGGCCATCCGGCCGCCTGCGTCCGGAGGGAATCCCAACTGTCCCGTCGCGATCTGTAAAAGCGAGCACGAGGGCGGCCGGTACGACGACGAAAGTTGAAAGATGGAGCGAAAGCGCCAGGCCGCAGAGATACGCGGCGAGCATTCCCCACTTCAGGTCTCCCTGCCTTCCGCACCGGTCGGCTGCGAACAGAATGACGCATCCAAGGAGTAGCGCCAGCGCATACACTTCGGTCTCGGTGGCGCTCGACCAGACCGTCGTCATCGCGCCGCCGAGAATTCCCGCGCAGATTCCGGCGACGATTTTGCCGGACCAGCGTGCGATCAAGTATGCGACAATTGCACAAGCCGCGGCCGTTGCCGCTGCGGAGAACAGGTTGACGGATCGGGCAAACCCGAACACTGGCGCGAGGAGCAGGCTCCACAATCTCGCAACCAGCACATAGAAGGGCGTTCCCGCGGGATGCGGAATGCCAAGTGTTTTGATCGCGGCGAGAAACTCTCCGGAATCCCACAGGGCGACGCCGGAAGCGAGTGTCAGCGCGTACACCGCCAGCAACAAGGCGAAGACGAGAAGTGGCGCCGACTGCTTTCGCGTCACCCGGCGGAGATCCTCCGCCATTCTGCGTCGAGAGCGGCACGGCTCCCCTTCACATCGTGAACGCGGAAAGAATTCACTCCTGCTCGATACGCGGCGACGTTCAGCATGACGGTCGTAAGATCGCGATCGGCATTCGGGATCGTTTTCGGATCCGGGTGCTCCGGCATCTCCTCCGCAACCAGCTCCGCCACGACTCGCTTTCGCGAAACGCCGAGTAGAATCGGATAGCCCGTCGCGACGAATCGCTGGATTTCCCGGAGCACAGTGAGAGACTGCTCGCTGCGTTTGGAGAATCCGATTCCCGGATCGAGCGTCACGCGATCGGCGTGCACGCCCGCGCGCTCGACTTCCGCGGCGCGCGTCATCAGCTCGGCGATGATCTCGCCAACCGGGTCGTCGCTGTATGTCGCGAGGTCGTAGCTCGCCATCTCGGCGACAGTTCCGCGAGAATGCATCAGCACGACGTCGCAACCGGCATCCGCGGCCACGCGGGCCATTTCCGGATCCAGTCTCATTCCCGACACGTCATTGATGACCTTCCCGCCGGCGGCAATCGCCGCGCGGGCGACTTCGGATTTTACGGTATCGATCGACACCACGGCGCCCGCGGCGGTGATCTCCTCGATGACGGGAATAACGCGCCGCAGCTCCTCGTCGGCGGAGACCGGCTTTGCGCCGGGCCGGGTGGACTCTCCGCCGACATCGATCACGTCTGCGCCATCTGCGACGAGGCGCTTCGCGTGCGCGACGGCGTCACGCGCAGAAAAAAAGTTACCCCCGTCGCTGAAGCTGTCGGGGGTAACGTTCAAGATTCCGAAAATTCGGGGACGCGCATCGGTCCCGTCAGGGATCACGCCGGGGCGATCTCCGGACCCCCGAAGAGCGGCGGCTTCGCAGGCTTTGGCTGAGCGGGTGCCGCGGCGGCCGGAATCGCCGGGGGATTCGTCGGCGGCGCGGCGGGGCGCGGAGGAAGCTGCTCGCCGCGCGAGAGTATCGCGACCTCATCGCCGGTGAGCGTTTCGCGGTCGAGAAGTGCGGCGGCGGTGCGATGCAGCAGATCGAGATTCTCGGTCAGCACGACCGTCGCTCTCGCGTACGCTTCCTTGATCACGCGGGAAACTTCGGAGTCCACCAGCTGCGCCGTGCGCTCCGATACTTCGCGGTGGCGCTGCAGCTCGCGGCCGAGGAAGAGCTCCTGCTCGTTGTCGCCAACGAGGATCGGCCCGATCTCATCCGACAGTCCCCACTGCGACACATAGCGGCGCGCGAGTCCTGTCGCCTGCTGAATGTCGCTCGACGCGCCGGTAGTGACGCGGCCGCGGCCGAAGACAATCTCTTCCGCGACGCGTCCGCCATATGCCTTCACCAGATTCGCCTCGAGCTGTTCGCGTGTCACCGACACACGATCATCCTCGGGAAGCGTCCACGCGACTCCGAGCGTGCGCCCGCGCGGAACGATGGTGACCTTATGGAGCGGATCGTTCCCCTTCACCTTGACGGCGCATATGGCGTGACCCGCCTCGTGGTACGCGGTGAGCTTCCGCTCTTCGTCCTTCATCACCATTGACTTCCGCTCGGCGCCCATCATCACGCGATCCTTGGCATCCTCGAGGTCTACCATATAGACCTTGTCGTGGTTGCGGCGGGCGGCGAGCAGAGCTCCTTCGTTGACGAGGTTGGCGAGATCGGCGCCGGCCATTCCCGGAGTGCCGCGGGCGAGGGTGAGAATGTCCACGTCGTCGGCCATCGGCTTGTTGCGCACGTGCACGCGAAGAATTCCCTCGCGTCCGCGGAGGTCGGGGGCGTCAACGACGATCTGTCTGTCGAAACGGCCGGGACGGAGAAGCGCAGGATCGAGAACATCCGGGCGATTCGTCGCGGCGATGAGAATGACACCATCATTCGATTCAAAGCCATCCATCTCGACGAGCAGCTGGTTGAGCGTCTGCTCGCGCTCGTCGTGACCGCCGCCGAGTCCGGCGCCGCGGTGGCGGCCGACAGCGTCGATCTCGTCGATGAAGATGATGCACGGCGCGTGCGCCTTGCCCTGCTCGAAGAGATCGCGCACCCGGCTCGCGCCGACGCCGACGAACATCTCGACGAAATCGGAGCCCGACATCGAGAAGAAGGGGCGCCCCGCTTCACCGGCCACGGCGCGGGCGAGAAGTGTCTTGCCCGTTCCCGGAGGGCCGACGAGGAGCGCGCCCTTCGGAAGGCGGCCGCCGAGCTTCGTGAACTTTGCGGGATCCTTGAGGAATTCGATGATCTCCTGGAGATCCTGCTTGGCTTCGTCGGCGCCGGCGACGTCTTCGAAGGTGACCTTTGGAGTGTCACCGGTGAGAAGCTTCGCCTTCGACTTTCCGAAGCTGAACGCCTTCGCTCCACCCGCCTGAAGCGAGCGGAAGATCATGAAGACGACGCCGATCATCAGCAGGTACGGCAGGAGCGCGAACAGGGTGCCGGTGAGGGAAAGCCGCGGCTCCTGGGCATCGATCTGGATGCCGGCTTCCTTCATCCGGTTGAGGTCGTCGCTCGAGATCTGGCCCGGCCACAGCACCGCGAACTTGGAAACGGGGTGGCGATCGACCATCACCTTCTGGTTGAACTCTCCGGTGACCTTGCTGCCCGATGGACTGGACTCGACGGAAACCTTGGAAATGTTCTTGTGCTGCAGCTCATTTTCGAATTGCGGCGCGTAAGAAATCGTCGTCGGCTGGTCCGCCGCCTTTCCCGACAGCTCGATGATCGCGACGGGAACGAGAATGACGAACACCCAAAAGGAAGCCTGCTTGGAGATTCGGCTCCAATTGCTCTGCTTCTTGGGTGGCTTGGATGGCATCTGAATTGGCATTACAGCAAGCTCGCTATATACGGCACGTGGCGGAAATTTTCCGCGTGATCTAGACCATAACCAACAAGGAACTCCGGTGGTGCATCAAAACCGACGAATTTCACTTCGTGATGCAACTCGTGAGCAATCCGTTTATGCAGCAGAGCGCAAATTTCGAGCGAGCGCGGCTGTCTCTCGCCCAGGATCGCCAGAAGCTTGTCCAGCGTTCGTCCCGAATCCACGATGTCCTCGACGAGGAGGATGTCCTTCCCCTTCAGCTCGGTCTCGGGATCGTATAGCATCCGGACTGTGCCGCTGGAGACCGTCCCCTCGCCGTAACTCGAAGCGACGAGGAAATCCACGTGGAGCGGGCGGACGATGTGGCGCACGAGATCGCTTAGAAAGATAAAACTTCCCTTGAGCAGGCCGAGGACTAGCAGATCGCCGTCGGGGTAGGCCTCGGTGATCTCGCGGCCGAGCTCGGCGACGCGGCGCTGAATCGTCGCCTCGTCGAAGGCGACCCGCTTCAGACTGCGTCCGGAAAGTCTCGGATCGTTCTCCAGCTCGGTCAGGGTCGCGGCCCTCTGTTCACTCAAGCGATAATCCTCGGATGGGTGCCCCAGCGACGGAGCAGAAGGTGGTCGCGATGCATCACGATCTCAAACATCCCGGAGAGCTGGATCGAGCGTCCGGTCATTCCATTCATTGTAAACTCGGCGGCGCGGTGAGTTCCGCGGCGGTCCATCACGACGTTTGCCTTGGCGGCGAGAGCCGGCCAGAGCACCCGCAGCGACTCGGCGTCGAAACCGGCGAGACTAGAGCGCGCGACGCGGAGCGACCCGTCGGGAAAGGAAGATGAATCCACCTTGGCGAGAAGCGAGTCCATGTCGCGCCGCCACTCGGCTGAGCGGCGGGAGATGTCGATGAGGTCGCGGACGAAACGCGGGCGAATCTTCGAGATTCTTGGCAGCAGATCGTGGCGAACCCGGTTCCGGAGATAGCGGCGGCTGTCGTTCGTTGGGTCGGTGACGTGCTGGATGGAGTTCGCGGCGGCGTAGAGCTCGAGCTCGGCACGCGAAACATTCACGAATGGGCGGATGACATCCGATTCCGCATAGAGACCGGCGAGTCCGCGCGGCCCCGCTTCGCGGAGGATGCGCATGAAGATCGTCTCCACCTGATCATCCTGCGTGTGGGCGGTAACGATTCTCCCCTTCGCCGACGCGGCGACCTCGCGGAGGAACTGCCAGCGGGAGCGCCGCCATTCCTCTTCGCTGAGTCCTACGGAGCTGGCCGCCCCGGTCACGCACTCGAAGCCAGCGCGCATTGCGGCCGCGGCGACGATGGTCACGGCGTGCTTGGCGGCGGGGCCGGTGCCGTGATCGAAAGTCGCGACGACGGGGCGATTTTCGGACGCGTGCCGAGCGGCGACGGCGTGAAGGAGCACCATCGAATCGAGCCCGCCGGACACGGCGAGGACGGGACGCGCTTCGGTGGCGAGAGCGGTGGCAACCGCTTTTGGCACTGGTGATGCTTCATCACGACGGGGTCGCATGATACCTTTAATCTAACCAACCCAACGGGGAGTTTCGATTGGAAACGCACGGCCCGCTCGGCACAGTCTGGGTCTCATTCGGATTGATCGCGTTTTACATCGCGCTGATCTGGCTCAACAGCCTTCTGGGGATGTTTTTGACGCCCCTTTTCATGATTCCGGGAACTTGGCTGATGGATAAGCTGAAGGCGCGGAA
>JALYYD010000066.1 GCA_030946775.1 Gemmatimonadota bacterium | reverse complement strand
CGGTATGGACGTTCCCGACGCGCTGTTCATCTTCACGAGGTCGCTCGTGATCCTCGACAACCTCCGGGGATCTGCGCGGCTGGTCATATCGGTCGTCGTCCCGGAAGCGGCGAGCGACGTGGCGCTTCGAACCCTGTATGAGACCGCGCAGAGCGAGCTCGACACGATCGTGGCGCGCCTCGCTGCGCCTTCCCCGCTCAAGCCGCTTTCCGCGGATCTCAAGGCGAAGCCGGTGACCGGAGAATCCACCTATCGGCAAGCGGATTTCGAGCGCGACGTCGAGCGAATCAAGGAGTACATTCGCGCCGGCGATTGCTTCCAGGCGCTGCTGGCTCGGCGAATAGACGTCAAGCACGATTTCGACTCGACAGCCTTGTATAGAACACTGCGGGCGATCAATCCGTCGCCGTACATGTTCCATCTCATTCTTGACGGAATGGAGCTCGTCGGCAGCTCGCCGGAGATTCTCGTGCGGTTGTCGGAGTCCCGTGTGGTCGTGCGCCCCATCGCCGGCACGCGTCCGCGCGGAAAGAACGCGGAGGAGGATTGGCAGCTCTCCGGCGAGCTGCTCGCGGATCAGAAGGAGCGCGCCGAGCACGTGATGCTGGTTGATCTGGGACGAAACGACGTCGGGCGAATCGCCGAGTATGGAAGCGTCGAGGTCACCGAGCTGATGAAGGTCGAGAAATACTCGCACGTCCTTCACATCGTCAGTCAGGTCGAAGGTCGCGTGCGCAAAGGCGTCAGCGCTCTCGACGTCTTTCGGGCGACCTTCCCCGCCGGAACGATGACCGGGGCGCCGAAGGTCCGCGCGATGCAGATCATCGATGAGCTGGAGCCCACCCGGCGGGGTCCATATGCGGGAGCGGTCGGGTACATTGCCGGGGGAGCAAAGAGAATGGACCTCGCCATCACTATCCGGACCTGCGTGATTCACGGCGGCGTCGCCTCGGTTCAGGCGGGCGCCGGAATCGTCGCGGACTCAATTCCAGAGAGGGAGTGGGAAGAGACGGAGAACAAGGCGAAGGCGATTCTCTCCGCGATCGGCGCGGTGCGCGCGGGCGGGAGCGGAGAGAGATGAGTCCCCTCGAAATAAGAATCCCCGCGTACGAGAGCTTCGAGCTCCCCGGCACTTACGTCATCGCGAAATCCGCCTGCGCCGCCTCTCTCAAATCCGTGCTCGAAGCGGGCTCACTCTACGATTTCGCCGCGAAGCAGCCGGGCGCGCGCGAGTTCAGCGGTAGGGCGCCGGTGTTCGCGATTTCATTGCCGAACGACTGCGGGAAGGTTGTCGTCCGCCACGCCACGCGGGGCGGGATGATGTCACGAATCTCCAAAGACGTGTTCCTTCGTCCAACGCGCGGGCTGCGCGAGCTTCTCAACTCTCTCCGACTCCGAGCGCTCGGCGTGAGCACTCCGGAAGTTGTCGCGTGCGTGACGTACCACGCCGGATGGATGCTACGCCGCTCCGATGTCGCGACCCAGGAGATCGTCGGCGGCCACGATCTCTCCGTCGTGCTCTCCACGTTCACCGAGAGCGGTCACCGCGATATGGCCATTGCCGCCGCGATCAAGCTCCTTCGCGGGCTCACGAGCGCCGGCGCGTATCACAAGGATCTCAACCTCAAGAACATCGTCCTCACCTCCGACGAGAGCGCCGACCTCGAAGCGCACGTGCTGGATGTGGATCGCGTTCGCTTCAGCTCCCCCGGCTCGCCGCTCGTCGCGAAAGCGAATCTCGGCCGCCTCCTTCGCAGTCTGCGCAAATGGCGCTCGCTTAATGGACTTCCCTTCACCGAAGAGGAAGCGGAGCGGCTTACGCGGGAAGCGCTCGAGGGAATCACCTGATGGGAGAAGTGCCCGGCCGCATCTGCATCGTGATGATGAGCGCGGTCGGAGATGCGGTTCACGTTCTCCCCGTGATCAACGCTCTCAAGCGCGCGAACCCTGCGACACACATCACGTGGGTGCTGCAGCCGGGCCCGGCGTCGCTCGTGAAGGGCCACCCCTCGGTTGACGACATCATTCTCTTCGACCGCACGCTCGGGCTCGGCGCGTTCAACAGCGTGCGGCGCGCGCTCGCCGCGAGGAAGTTCGACCTCGTCATCAACCTGCAGGTGTACTTCAAGGCGGGGATTGTCACAGCATTCGCGAACGCCCCGGTGAAGCTTGGCTTCGATCGCGCGCGCGCTCGCGATCTCAACTGGCTTTTCACGAACAGGAAAATCCCCGCGCGGCCAATTCAGCACGTGCAGGATCAGTACCTCGAGTTCATCGAGACGCTCGGCGTCAGTCCCGAGCCGGTGGAATGGAAGCTCGGGCCGTTCCCGGAAGAGAAAGCGTGGCGCGATACATTCGCAGCGTCACTCGACCGGCCGGCCGCCGCGATCGTCGTCGCGACGAGCAAGCCCGAAAAAGACTGGATGCCCGAGCGTTGGGCCGAAGTCTCCGACCAGCTTTACCACACATATGGAATGCAGCCGGTGCTCGTCGGAGGGAGATCCGAGCGGGAGCTCGCCGCCGAGCGGATCATAATGGAGCGCACATCGCACAAGCCGATTTCAAAACTTGGCAGCGGGCTGCGTCCGCTGGTTTCGATCTTCGACGCATCGGCGCTGGTGCTGACGCCTGACACCGGGCCCCTTCATATGGCGGTCGCGCTCGACAAGCCGGTGATCAGTCTTCTTGGCTACACAAACCCGAGGCGCACCGGGCCGTATCGAACGTTTCACGATCTCATCATCGACAGATACGGAAATCCCGGCGAAGAATATCAGCCGACGATGGAGAACCGCCCGGGGCGAATGGGTTTGATCACTGTTTCCGACGTGATCGAGAAGATCGAGCTGTGGCGTACGCGGTACGCGAAGCGGAAGTCTCCGTGACCGAGAACAGACGCCCCGCGCCGCTCACCTTCGATATGGGCGCTCTCAGCACGAAGAAACCGGTCGTGCACCAGACGTCGGCGGGCGGAGTGGTTTTTAAGCGCGCTGGCGGCGAGACGCTCGTCGCGCTCGTCTGCGTCGGACAGCATACCCGCTGGCAGCTTCCCAAGGGGCTCGTCGAAAAAGGAGAGTCTGCGGAAGCAGCGGCGGTTCGTGAGACGCGCGAGGAGGCGGGGGTCGAGGGAGTAGTCGAGGCACCTCTCGAGACGATTGAGTACTGGTACGTCGGCGCGCACGAAGGAAAACAGGTCCGCTTCCACAAGGTCGTGCACTTTTTTCTTCTCAAATATTTGTCGGGCGACGTGACCGACCACGACGACGAGGTGAATGACGCGCGATGGATTCCGATCGGTGAGGCGAGGGAGATGCTGGCGTTCAGCAGCGAAAAGAAAGTTCTCGCAAAAGCGGCGACGTTACTCTAAACCGCTCCCGAAGTCGTAGCCGATTCCGCGGTCGGCAAGGAGCCTCACCAGCCTGGCCAGCGGCAATCCCATCACCGCGAAGTAATCCCCTTCGACGCGCTCGACAATCGTCGCACCATAACCCTGAATTCCATAGGCGCCCGCCTTGTCCATCGGCTCGCCCGTCGCGATGTAGGACGTGATCTGCTCGGCGGTGAGCGGCCGGAATGTCACCGTCACTTCCTCGACGGCTGATGATGTCATTGCGTCGGCGACGACCGCTATGGCGGTGACGACCGTGTGAGTCCGTCCGCCAAGTGACTCCAGCATCGCCGCCGCCTGCTGCTCGTTGACGGGCTTCCCCAGGACGCGTCCGTCGATGACGACGACGGTGTCGGCGCCGATCACCACGTCGCTCTCCTTCCCGGTGCCGGCCACCAGCTCTGCTTTCTCTCGCGCCAGGCGCTCCGCGTATCCCGCCGGCGACTCACCACCGCGCATCGATTCGTCTACATCCGACGGCCGAACATCGTGCGCGACGCCGATGAGCTTGAGCAGCTCGTGACGCCGCGGCGATGACGAAGCGAGAATGACTTTTCTGCGCTTCATTTCTCGAGCAGTAGCGTGACGGGGCCGTCGTTGACGAGATCCACTTCCATCATCGCGCCGAACTCTCCTGTGGCGACTGTCAATCCGCGCTCGCGCAGCGCCGAGATGAACTGCTCATAGAGGGGGATCGCGACCTCAGGTCGAGCCGCGTCAATAAAGCTCGGCCGCTTTCCCTTCGCCGCATCTCCATAGAGAGTGAACTGCGAAACGACGAGAACCTCGCCCCCGACGTCCGCGAGAGCGAGGTTCATTTTGTCGTCGGAATCCGAAAAGAGGCGAAGCCCACTCACCTTCTCCGCCATCCACGTCGCCTGCTCCGGCGTGTCAGAATGCGTGAAGCCGACGAGGAGCGCGAACCCGCGCCCGATCTTCCCGGTAACATTTCCTCCGACTCGAACTTCGGCCCGGGAGACACGCTGCAGCAGTACGCGCAGCCGCTACTCCACCGTGACGGACTTGGCGAGGTTCCGCGGCTGATCAACGTTGTTGCCGCGCTTCACGGCGATGTAGTACGCGAGGAGCTGCAGCGGCACTGAAGCGAGGATCGGCGTTAGCAGATCGATCGTCTCCGGAATCCGGAACTCGTAATCCGCCTTCCCCTTCAGCTCCGGCTCCTCGCGGCTCGTTATTGCCAGCACACGTCCACCGCGCGCCTTCACCTCCTGCACGTTCGACATCAGCTTGTCGAACACAGAATCGTGCGGGGCGATGAATACCACCGGCATCCGCTCGTCGATCAGAGCGATCGGGCCGTGCTTCATCTCCGCCGCTGGATATCCCTCGGCGTGGATATAGCTGATCTCCTTCAGCTTCAGCGCGCCCTCGAGAGCGGTCGGGAAGTTGTAGCCGCGTCCGAGGTAGAGAAAGTTGACCTCATCCTTGAACTCCTCGGCGAGCTTCTCGATCTCCGGAGCGCGGTCGAGCACCTGCTGAATCTTCTTCGGCAGGTCGTGCATCTCCTCGATGATCTCGCGGCCGCGCACGACGCCGAGCGTTCTCAGGCGTCCGAGCTTGAGCGTGAAGAGGAGGAGCGCCATCACCTGGCTTGTGAACGCCTTCGTCGAGGCAACACCGATTTCCGGGCCGGCGTGAACGTAGATGCCGCCGTCCGTCTCGCGCGCGATCGTCGAGCCGACGACGTTGACGATTCCGTACGTCGTCGCCCCGCGCTGCTTCGCCTCGCGCATGGCGGCGAGGGTGTCGGCGGTTTCACCAGACTGCGAGATGACGATGCACAGCGTCTTCTCGTTGATGATCGGATTTCTGTAGCGGAACTCCGAAGCGTACTCGACCTCCACCGGAATGCGGCAGAGGTCTTCGATCATATGCTCGCCGATCAGCGCCGAGTGCCAGCTCGTGCCGCAGGCGGTGATGACGATGTTGTCGAAAGCGAGAAGCTCGTCGTCGGTCATGTTGAGACCGCCGAGTTTGGATGTTCCTTCCTCGGGAAGGAGACGGCCGCGCATGCAGTTCTCGATCGTCGCCGGCTGCTCGAAGATCTCCTTCAGCATGAAGTGGTCGAATCCGCCGCGCTCGATCTGGTCCAAGTCCCAGTCGATCTTGCTCACGTGACGCTCGAGACGCTGCGCGCGCTGGTCGAGAATGGTGTAGCCGTCGCGCGTCAGCACGGCTACGTCTCCGTCATCGAGATAAACGACTTCGCGGGTTTGCGCGAGAATCGCCGACACGTCGCTGGCGACGTAATACTCGCCTTCGCCCAAACCGATGAGCAGCGGACTTCCCTTCCGCGCGGCGACGATCTTGTCCGGATCCTGGCTCGACACTACGGCGATTCCGTACGTGCCTTCGATCTGCCAGAGCGCCTCTATGACCGCGTCCTCGAGATTTCCGTCGAACGCTTCCTCGATCAGGTGGGCGATGACTTCGGTGTCCGTCTCGGAAACGAAAGTGTGGCCGTGTTTCTGAAGCTCGGCCCGGAGAACGCTGGCGTTCTCAATGATGCCGTTATGGACGACGGCGATGTTTCCCTTGCAGTCGATGTGAGGATGCGCGTTGCACTCGTTCGGAACTCCGTGCGTCGCCCAGCGGGTGTGGCCGATTCCCGTGTCGCCGTAAACGGGATTCGCGGCAAGCGCTTCCTCGAGCTTCACGATCTTACCCGCGGCCTTCCTAGTCTCGACGCCAGAGC
>JALYYD010000044.1 GCA_030946775.1 Gemmatimonadota bacterium | reverse complement strand
ACCAGGCTCGGCGCGGCGTTCGAAGTCACGGAGATGATTCCGTCGCCGCCCGCGGCCATCACAGCCAGAGTGAGAGCATCATCACCGGAGAGAACACAGAAACGCGCCGGACGATGCCGGAGAATCTCTTCGATCTGTGGCAGACTCCCCGACGCTTCCTTCACAGCGCAGATGTTGTCGTGCCCGGCGAGCTCGAGCGTCGTCGGCGCCTCGATGTTGCTCGCCGTGCGGCCGGGCACGTTGTAGACGACGATCGGGATCTTCACCGCGTCAGCGACGGCGGTGAAATGCGCCACGATCCCGCGCTGCGGCGGCTTGTTGTACATCGGCGACGCGTGCAGCAAATGCGTCACGCCGAGGGCGGCCATCTCGCGCGAAAGAGCAATTGCCTTCTTGGTGTCGTTCGAGGCCGCGCCGGCGACTACAGGCACGCGACCAGCGACTACCTCGACCGTGATTCCGACGACTCGGCAGTGTTCCTCCGGCGACATCGTCGCCGCCTCGCCGGTCGAGCCGCACGGGACGATGAAATGCACGCCGCTCGAGATCTGCCACTCCACGAAGGCGCGCAGCGCTTTCTCGTCCACCTCTCCGGATTTCCGAAACGGAGTGACTATCGCGGTGCCGCATCCGGTGAGACGAGCCGCGGTCACTTCGCGCTCCTGAGTCCGAGTACGTCGTTCATCGTGAACACTCCTTTCTTGCCGATGAGCCAAGCCGCCGCGCGCAGTGCGCCCTCGGCAAACACGCGACGGTCGTGCGCAGTGTGCGTCAATGCAATCTGCTCGAAATCGGAGTCGAATGTGAGCTCGTGGGTGCCGACGACATCTCCCTCGCGCACGCTGTCGATCGGAATCTCGCGGCCGAGCGTTTCGCGCGCCGCGCGCTCGATCGCGATCGCCGTTCCCGACGGCGCGTCCTTCTTTCGAGTGTGGTGCGTCTCCTTTATTCGCGGCTCGAAGCCGGGACTCTCCTTCAACAGCTCTCCCGCTCGACGGACGATCTCGAGGAAGATGTTGACGCCGGTGGAGAAATTGGAAGACCACAGCAGCGCCGAATTGCTCTCGCGCGCGAGCTTCTCCATCGCCGGCAGCGCGTCGTGCCATCCCGTCGTGCCCACCACCACCGGACATTCCGCGCGGAGGCACGCTGATACGTTCGCAACCGCGGCAGCCGGCTCGGTGAACTCGATAGCCACCTGCGCCCCGTGAAGCGACTCGCGGGTGATTCCGTTCCCGTTCTCGTTGCCTTCCATCCCGATGGTGGCGACCACCTCCCAGCCATTCGCCCTGGCGAGCTCCGCGACGGCATTGCCCATTTGACCGTCACCGATGACGGCGAGCTTCCTTACTGCGCTCACGAGCTCTTTTTCGCGCTGAAGAACTCGTCGTGCAGGCGCGCCATTGAGTCGTTGAGATCTGCCTCGTCGACGATAACCGTCAGATTGATCGCCGTCGCGCTCAGAGACATCATATGAACCTTGATTCCGGAGAGCGCGCCGATTGCACGCCCCATCGCTTCCGATTCATCGCTGATACCGGCTCCGACAATCGCGACGATCGCGCGGTCACGCTCCACCGAGACGTCGCCAAGCTGGCGAAGATCCACGAGAAGAGAATCGAGGGTCGACGGATCGTCCACCGTAACCGAGACGGACACCTCGGAAGTCGCGACAACGTCAACCGACGCACCGTGCCGGTCGAAGATCTCGAACACGCGCACCAGGAACCCATGCGCGAAAAGCATCTTCGCCGCGCTGACTCTCACCACCGTGATTCCGCTCTTCCCTGCAATCGCGCTCACCGCGCGCCGCGGCGCGTCGAAAGTGATGCGCGTCCCCTTCCCGTCCGGCTTCCTCGAGTTGTACACGAAAACCGGAATGCCGAGGCGAACGGCGGGGGCGATTGTGTTCGGATGAAGCACCTTCGCACCGAACGACGCGAGCTCCGATGCTTCGTCGAAACGAATTACCTCGATAAGCTGAGCGCCATTCACCACGCGCGGATCAGCGGTGAGCATCCCGTCGACGTCCGTCCATATCTCGATCGACGATGCCTTCAGCGCCGCCCCGAGCAGCGACGCGCTGTAATCGGAGCCGCCGCGGCCGAGCGTCGTAGTGATTCCTTCGCCGTTCGATCCGATGAACCCGCCAAGGACCGGAACCTTTCCGTCGTCAATCAGCGGCTGCACCAGATCCCGCGCGCGCTCGGCGATGAGCTCCGGCTGCGGCTCGGCCGCCGTGAACGCCGAGTCGGTGATGAAGATCTCCTTCGCGTCCACGTACTCGGCGGGGATCCCCTGCCGCCGGAAAAACGCCGTCACGAGCTGGGCGGAGAGCTCTTCGCCCATCGCCGCAATCTTGTCACGACTGCGCGGGGTCGCGTGGCCGAGGACGGAAAGCGCTTCGGCAAGCGACGCCAGCTCATCGAATGTCGCGCTCAGCTCGGCGGCGATCTCGGCCGCGGAGTCACAATCCTTGAGGAGCTTGTCGCACTCGGTGAGGTGGCGCGCGCGAAGCTCTTCCACTCCGCGCAGGGCTCCGATGAGGTGCCCCTTCGACGCCTGTTCCCCGATGGCGATCAGCTTGTTGGTCGCGCCGCCAAGCGCGGATACCACGACGGCCGGCTGCCTGTCGAGCCGGCCGGACACGATGGACGCGGCGCGCCCTATCGCCTCGGCGTCCTGCACGGAGGTGCCGCCGAATTTTATGACGATCACGCTGCCTCTATCACGCCACTCGCGACGAGCATCTCCGCGTTCATCACCGATCCGCCGGCGGCGCCGCGGACAGTGTTGTGACCGCTCGCGACGAGGCGGATGTCGAGAATCGGATCCTTCCGCACGCGGCCGACTGTGACTGACATTCCTCCGCCGGCGTTCACGTCACGCTTCGGCTGCGGGCGATCGGGAAGATCCGAAACGATGACCGGATGCGCAGGGCGGCTGGGAAGATCCATCGTCGCGGCGCATCCCTTCCAGGAGCGCAGCGCGTCCAGCGCCGCCTCCGGACTCGCTTTTTTCTTGAATGCGAGCGTCATGCAGATCGTATGGCCGTGCTCGACGGGAACGCGGTTCGTATGCGAGCTGACGACAAAATCCGCCGGGACGATCTCGTCATCGCGCAATGTTCCGAGAAGTTTGCCCAGCTCCTTCTCGAGCTTCGGCTCCTCGTCCGCGATGTACGGGATGACGTTGCCTATGATGTCGAGCGACGGAACGCCGGGGTATCCCGCGCCCGACACGGCCTGCATCGTCATCAGGAACGCCTGCTTCAACTCGAACGCTTCGTGCAGCGGAGCGAGCGCCATCGCCGCGACGGTGGCCGAGCAATTCGCGTTGGTGATGATGCCCCCGCTCCACCCGCGCTTGCGTCGCTGCTCGGCGAGCAGCGCTAGATGATCGCCATTCACTTCGGGGATGACGAGCGGGACGTCAACGTCCATTCTATGATTTTTCGCGTTGCTGAGCACCATCTTTCCCGCGCGCGCGAATGCAAGCTCGACATCGCCCGCCACGCTGGAATCGAGAGCGGAAAACACGATCGCCGAGCGGACTACGCCCGGATCACAAGCAATGACACGCTGGTCGAGAATCTTCGCCGCGGGGAAATCGCCCTCGAGCCATTTGCTCGCGTCGCCGTAGCGCTTGCCGGCCGAGCGCTCTGATGCAGCAAGCTCGGCGATCTCGAACCACGGATGATTCGCGAGCAGCCTGATGAAGGTCTGCCCGACCGCGCCCGTCGCGCCAAGAATTGCGACTGGAATTCTCTTCGCCGGCATGGCGCTGCTTTTCGTCATTCTGCGAGGAGCGTCTTTACGAGACGCTCATAGGTGTCCACGCTCTTCCTCAGCTCGTCGGTCTCGATGTACTCATCGGGCGTGTGCGCTACGTGAATCGATCCCGGTCCGAAGAGCAGCGGCTCACCCCAGCTCGAAAGGAGCGGAATGTCCGAGGTGTAAGCGACCGCTTCAGTCTCGAAACCGTCCGCGGTTCTGAATCGCTGCGCAGGGATGTGCGAGCCGAAATCGAGCTTTGCCTTTCCTCTCGCCCACTTCTTCACAGCGGCGCGCACCGGCTCCACGTCGCCGACGAGACGGAACATCAGCTCCGCTTCGGCGTGGCCGGGGATGATGTTCGCCTCAGTTCCGCCGCGAATTGTCCCGATGTTCACCGTCGTCTCGCCCAGCACCGGATCGCTTGGAAATTCGACGTCGCGGATCTTCGGCAGCAGCTCGAGCAGCGGTTCGATCGCCGAGCTTCCGAGCTGCGGATAAGCGGAGTGCGCTTCCCTGCCGGTTGTACGCACGGTGACACGGAGCGATCCCTTGCAGCCGCTCGCCAGCTTGCTCTCGGTCGGCTCTCCGTTGATGAGGAAGCGGCTCGTCGCGGCGAGATTGTTCGCGGCGCGGGCGCCGTCCGATCCCTTCTCTTCCCCGACTACGAACAGCAGGTCCACGCGCTTTTCACCAGACGCTACAAGGCGCTCGGCGGCAACCATCATCGCAGCGGCGATCCCCTTCGCGTCAGACGACCCGCGGCCGAATAGTCGTGAGCCCTCGAGACGCGGCGGGATGTGGGGAGGAACAGTGTCCAGGTGCGTGGAGAGCGTGACACCCTTTCGCGCGCCGCGTGAAGCCCAAATGTTCGACCGTCCGCGAGTGACCTCCTGGAGGTTCACGTTCCACCCTTTGGAGATCAGCCACTTGGAGACGAAATCAACGACCGCGCCCTCGGACCCGGTGGAGGACGGAATCGCGAGAAGCTCCGCGGCGAGAGAGACGACGTCGGTCATCCCGTGAAGTTAGCGAAGGAAGGCGCATCCCGCCGCCCCGGAAGCTCGCTAGACCGGGGCGTGCGGCGCCGTCGTCAGGTGCGCCAGAATATCCGCCGCCTGGTGAAGAAACGGACAATGATGACCGTGATGACCGTCATTATGATGCTGCGCAGAATCGACTCGCCGGGTGAGCCTTCCAGCACCGTCTGAAGCGGGTGGATGAGCTCGAACGCGGAGTTCAGAAAGACCGTAAAGAGCACGTAGGTGAGCAGCGGATTGTGACCGAGGTCGATTAGCACGTGCATGAAGCGCCGCTTCTTGAGGAGATCGATAAGCGCCGCCATCGCGACGAGGAGCATCGACGTCGTGCCCGTCACGGTGAAGAAGTAAGAGAGCGTCTCCGGCACCTTTCTGATTCCGCCCTCCGCCGGCTCGAGGAAGAGACCGATCATCAGCCATAGAGCCCCCCACATATAGAGGCTGCGCAGCAGCGTTTCGCCGGCTGTGCGCGGTGATCTGACGAGAGCGAAACCGGCAATGACGAGCGCGACGACGGCGAGCGTCGTCGCTTCGACCCAGCGGTTGTACAAACCGACGGTCACGACCGGAGTCAGCGCGAGGCAAATCGCCGAAAGGAGCAGGATGCGGCCGTTCGTCCAGAGCCGCGCGACCGTATGCTCGTTCTCGCCGCTGCGCATCCACCGGAGGAGAATATCGCCGGCGATCGTGCCCGGGATGACCACACAGAGCAGCGACAGCATGCTCGTCTCGATGATGCCCGGGACGGGAGTGGAATAATAGAAGTGCTGTACCCAGCCATCCTGATGCGCACTCCAATAGAGCGCCACTACTCCGGCCAGAATCGCGAGACGCCACTGCAGCATCGTTCTGGTGAAATACCAAATCAGGGAGCCGGCCAATGCGGCGAACGCCAGACCTGTAATGATGTCGTCGTTCTGCGCGAACGTAAACGTCTTGCCGTAAGCGAGAGGAGACAGCGCCAGAAACGCAATTGTCCCAACCCAGCCGAGGCGATTGAGGATCTTGAAACGCGTCGAATTCCAGTCCTTTCTCCGGCGCGTGAACACCAGCCACATAAGGGCGAATCCGACGAGCGACAGCAGGCGCCCGATATCCGTGTAGCCGAGGAAGAACGTGTTGGAGTACGCGACCAGAAGCGAGAAGGCGAGGAGCATGAACCAGCGCCTGAAAGACGCGAACACGATTCCAATCTCCGGCTCGCCGTGCTCCATTCTGCGCGTGAGCGTGAGCGGAATCGCCGCCGCCATGGTGAAGAGGAATGAGGCGTAGGCCAGGTCGCGCCAGCTGATCCCGAACACGTTGATCAGCTGGTCCTGCGGATTGAACTGGCGATGGTACATCCAGGCCGGCAGATGCTCGCTCATTATCGTGAAACCGAACGTCATGCTGAGAAGAAAGAGCCCGCGCAGCGCGTCCAGACTGAACGCCCTCTTCGTTTCCCCGCCGACGGTCAGCTCGGGAGGCGAATAACTCTCGCCGTCCGGCGCGAGGCGTCCCGCTGGGATGAGCCCGTAATCCTTGTCGGTGCTGCGCCTGCGCTGGGCGCGGCGCTCGATCACGGGTTCTCCGAACTCGCGGCCGTCGCCCTGCAGCTCGGGGTGGATCACGATGGGTTGAATCTCGTCAGCCCCGTTTTCTCCCGCGGTTGGGTCGTCTTGCATCTCGTCCATTTTGATTCAGCTCCGGTTGTCAGCCGAGTGGCCGACGGCGGGTTGTTTGGTGATTGACTGCGGTGCGGCGAGACGCGGTTTGGTGCGGGTCCGCGAAAACGGAATTCGCCATCCCGACTCGGGACGGTCAAGGGAGACGCCCATCGTGAACAGCACCTGCGCGGGTGTCTCGAGCGAGCGCACGTGACGGACTATCCCGGACGCGTTGATCGTCGTGCCCGGCACCTCGAACCTTATTGTCGTCTCCGGCGCGATCGGATTGTCGCTGATGAGTCGCGCGCCGTTGCTGCTCATCTCATCGAGAATCAGGCTGCCCGGAAGCTCGCCGGCGTCGCTGCCG
>JALYYD010000027.1 GCA_030946775.1 Gemmatimonadota bacterium | reverse complement strand
ACGGACGACGACGACCCGTGCGCCGAATCTCTTTGCCATCTCCTCGTACGCATAGCGTACGGAAGGAAAATCGAGCTCGGTCATCACGATCGTGTCGCGCTCTTTGGGAAAATCGATCGCCGAGAGCACCGCCGTCTGCGCGATGGTGACGTTCGGCATCATCACGACCTCGCCGTCACCAGCATTGATCAGCGGCGCGATCTCGTTTCCGACGTTGACCGGCTGCTCCCACCATCCCTTGCTCCACGCCTTTACGCCAAGCTCGCCCCAGTCGCGGCCGTACTCAGCGAGCTTATCGGGCACGGTCCGAGGCATCGGACCGAGAGAGTTCGAGACGAGATAGGTCGTCCGCTCGAGAATCGGAAATTCCTTCCGATACTCGAGCAGCGGGTCCTTCACTGCCATCACCGGTTGCGGAGAGCTGCTTCGCGCGCGGCGCGGAACTCGGCGTCCTTGTTCCACGTCGGGACCGTCTGCGAGTTCGCAAGCTGGAACCCGAACTGATAGACGATCTCGCCGAGCTGAACCGCGTCGTCGAGACTGGCTATGTGGCTGTAATCGTCCGACGGCTGGTGATAGCGGTGCGCGGTGTAGTCTTCCGACTGCAGCTGTCCCCATCCCGCGGCCTTTCCTTCGATGTCCACGCCGCCTTTGATGTCGATCGCGGGGATGCCGACTTTCGCCAGCGAGAAATGGTCCGAGCGATAGAAGTGTCCCTGCTCAGGATGCCCCTCAGGCACGATCGTAATCCCTGACGGCCTTAGCATCGTGGCGAGGAGCGGACCGAGGGAGCTCTTGGTGTCGCCGAGCACCTCGACAGTCTTGAAGCGCCCGGTGAGACGCGGATTGTCGATGTTGAGGTCGGCGATGATGCTCGTTGCCGGAATTGGTGTGTGCTGTCCAAAGTATTCCGAGCCGAGCAGCCCCGATTCCTCGGCAGTGACGAAGACGAACATTTGCGAGCGGCGTGGCTTCACGCCCTCGGCGGCGGAGTGCGCGATGGCGAGGACGGTGGCGACGCCGGACGCGTTGTCGGCGGCGCCGTTGTAGATGGAATCGCCGTTAACGGGAAGACCGATCCCGAAATGATCCCAGTGCGCGCTGTAAATGACCGCTTCGTCGCGGAGCTTGGGATCGATGCCGCGCACGACGCCGACGACATTCTCCGTCTCCAGATGCTGGACGGCGTTATTGAAGCCGATGTCCATCATTATTCCCGTGGAAACGGGACGGAAATTCCGCGACTCCGCGTCTTTCCTCAGCTTCTCGAGATCGAGACCCGCCTGGGAGAGAAGAGCGACTGCGGCGCTGTCCTGGATCCACCCGCGGACTCCGAGCGGCGGCGGAAGGTGGGGATCGCGCGGAAGAATTCTGTGCGTGCCGACGTTAGACGAAACGACCACCTGCCACGGGTAACCGGCAGGTATGGTACGATGGACGATGAGCATTCCGGCGGCGCCCCGGCGCTCCGCCTCTTCGTACTTGTAAGTCCAGCGGCCGTAGTAGGTCATCGCATTGCCGCCGAACAGATTCGGCTCGGCGGCCGGAGCCGGCGGGTCGTTCACGAGCACGAGCAAAATCTTTCCGCGCACGTCCACGTTCTTGAAGTCGTCCCACTTGTACTCGCCGGCCTTCACGCCGTATCCGATGAAAACCAGCTCGCCCTTGGCCGAGCTCGTTGGCGACGCGGATCCCGCCCAGACGACGACGTCGCTCGGCGAGACGAAGGACGCGTTCGCCTTGCCGGTGGCTTTCACGACGATCGATGCGGGGTCGGACTTCACGATGTCGATCGGGACTTTCTGGAAGAAGCTGCTATCGGCGGCGCCGGGCTTCAGTCCGAACGCCTCGAGCTGCGCGGCGATGTATTCGGTGGCGAGCTTTCCGCCACGCGTGCCGGGAGCGCGTCCCTCGAGCAGATCCGAGGAGAGGAAGCGCAGGTGCGCATCGATCTCCTGCGACGTGATGTGCGACGGCGGCGTCATCAGAGTTTCCTGAGCGGCGAGCGGCGCTGCGGAGAAAATTAGCGACAGGGCGGGAATCAGACGGGAGAGGTTCATTGTTAGCGGCGCGGGTGGAGTGAGCGTACTTCCGTAAATTATAGTCTCCGGTTCACAACGAGCGCATGGCGAAAACCACTGATCGCGCCGTTGGATCCGCCGAACGAGCCGACCTCCTGGTCTGAGACCTCCTATTCGCGTGGGGAATGTTGATTCGGCGACGCGAATACTGAAGCAGGGAGCTTCGAGCCGTTCAGCAGCTACGCTGGGAGCTATTCGATCGTTCTTCTACCCGAGACATCCACAGGTCCATCTGACGCGAGGGTAGTTCGATCGTCGGGGTCGAATAGCGCCCGGCCGTGAGGCTCTCGCTGCTTCAAGCTCCCTGCTTCAGTATTCGAGGTTCCAGCGCGCCGCGCCCGAACGATGCTACATTTAGTACAGCCTGTCGCGCTCCGTCACGGACCGCGCGGCAGTGGCTCCGCGCACCACCGGCCAGCCTGATAGCGGCCAGCTCCAGAAAAATACGATGACTCAGTCCCACCCCAATTCGTTTGGCAGTCGAGCCACCCTCGACGTCGGCGGGCAGCGTTACACGATCTACCGCCTCGACTCCCTTCGAAAGCTCAGCAACGGGAACTCCGACGCCCTCCCCTTCAGCCTCAAGATTCTCCTCGAGAATCTCCTCCGCAACGAAGACGGCCGGTTCGTAAAGGCCGACGACGTCACATCGCTCGCGAACTGGGACGTGCGCGGGAAGGTCGAAAAGGAGATCGCTTTTCGCACCGCCCGCGTGCTGCTCCAGGATTTCACTGGAGTGCCCGCTGTCGTCGATCTCGCCGCGATGCGTGACGCGCTCGCCAAGCTCGGCGGCGACGCGACGAAGATCAATCCGCTCCAGCCCGTCGACCTCGTCATCGACCACTCGGTACAGGTGGACGAGTACGGATCGGAGGCGTCGCTGCTCATCAACGCCGACTTCGAGTTCCAGCGCAATCAGGAGCGCTACGGATTTCTGCGCTGGGGCCAGAAAGCGCTGCGCAATTTCCGGGTCGTTCCTCCCGACACTGGAATCGTCCACCAGATCAACCTCGAGTATCTGGCGCAGGCGGTTTTCGTGCGCGATGACAACGGTGAGAAAACAGCCTATCCCGATTCCCTCGTCGGCACCGATTCGCACACGACAATGGTGAACGGACTCGGCGTCCTCGGATGGGGCGTCGGTGGAATCGAAGCCGAGGCGGCGATGCTAGGCCAGCCGGTGTCGATGCTCATCCCGGAAGTGGTCGGTTTCAAGCTTCACGGAAAACTTCCCGCGGGCGCGACTGCAACCGATCTGGTGCTCACGGTCACCGAGCAGTTGCGAAAGAAAAAAGTGGTTGGGAAGTTCGTCGAGTTCTACGGCGCGGGACTTTCGTC
>JALYYD010000013.1 GCA_030946775.1 Gemmatimonadota bacterium | reverse complement strand
TCACCGCCGTCGGCGCTAACGTCGCCATCCCCTCCGACGCGCAGCGGATCGACGCGACCGGAAAGTGGGTGACGCCGGGATTGATTAATTCGGCGACGCAGCTTGGCCTTGTTGAAATCGGCCAGGTCACCGACACGCGCGACTCCCGCGCGGACGGCAAGGACAACATTGCCGCGGCGTTTCGCGTCTGGGACGGGCTAAACCCCAGCTCGGTGATGCTCGCTCCGGCACGCAAGGAAGGCGTGACCACGTTCGTCGTGCTGCCCAGCGGAGGACTCGTATCCGGGCAGGCGGCGATTGTGGATCTGGTCGACGGAACCACCACCGACATGCTGCTGCGCTCGCCGGTGGCGATGGTCGCGGAGATCGGTGATGCTGCCGAAGCAGGAACACGGTCGCGCGGCGAGCTGCTCGGAAAATTGAGAGAGCTTCTCGACGACACGAAGTTCTATATGGCGCACCGCGCCGATTTCGATCGCGCCCAGTCGCGCAATCTTTCCGCTCGGCGCGTCGACCTGGAAGCGATGATCCCCGTGCTTCAGGGGAAGCTTCCCCTCCTCGTCGCGGTGGACAAGGAGTCGGACATCGACGCCACGCTCGCCCTCGGCCGCGAGTACGGACTGAAGCTGATCATCGGCGGCGGCGCGGAAGCGTGGATGATGGCGGGCAAGCTCGCCGCCGCGCACGTGCCCGTTCTCACCGGGGCGATGAACAACATTCCCAACAGCTTCTCGACGCTCGGACAGCGGCAGGAAAACGCCGCGCTGCTAAATGCGGCGGGAGTTCCGATCGCTCTGGTCGGCAATGCCGGCGGAGGCGATGAGGAAGCGTTCAATGTTCGCAATATCAAGCAGGAGGCGGGCAACTCTGTGGCCTACGGATTGGCGTGGGACAACGCGCTCAAGGCGGTGACACTCTGGCCCGCGCAGATCTTCGGCGTCGCGGATCGTGTCGGTTCGCTCGAGCCGGGCCGCGAAGCAAACGTCGTGGTTTGGAGTGGAGACCCGTTCGAGTTCTCGACTCGGGCGGAGCACGTGTGGGTGCGCGGAGTCGAGCGCACGAACGAAAAGACGAGGCAGGATCTTCTCACTGAGCGTTACCTGAATCCGGCAGCTAAAGTGATCAGATAGAAAGCCACGAGCAGGGGAAAAAAAGGCCGTCCGGGAGGGCGGCCTTTTTTTCGTTCACTGCGAACTGCAACTGAACAAGTGCCCGGTGCTCAGACACTAAGCTGGTAGCCGTCAGTTACGGCACCGTGACTTCACGAGCGCGTTTACGGCGAGCTGATGGGGCCGGTTGCGACGGTGGTGGATTTTGACGCGTTGCGTTTGGCCTCGATCTCGGCTTCGAGGCGCGCGGCTTCGGAGTCATGAGTCGCCAGTGTCGAGCTGAGGCGCGAGTAAGTCTCGGCGTCAAGGTCGGCAGCACCGCCCTTCTTAGCGCGATAGACGGCGTAGCCAAGAGCCTGAGCCGCCTTGTCGGCCTGCTGCCGGGAGCGAAATGCGTCAAGACGCGTCTTGCCGTCGTCCAGCGCTTCCTGGGCGGCTTTGCCGGCGCGGTCGAGCTCGGTTTTCAGTTTGTCAATGAAGGCCATGGTCGGGTCCGGGTTAGGGCGAGTCTCTTCTATTATACGCGAAAGCGCGGGGAGAGGTTTCGGGACTGCAACTGCGAAAGGCGACCGCGGACTGCAGCTGAACGCGTGCCCAGTGCCGAGCCAGGCAGCCCATAGCTTGCCAGTCAACTACTCCGCGACGTCACGATCGTAAGAACGGAAGGTCTCACTATTCGACCAGTCAACATCGCCGTTACTGGCAGGCGGAATGCTGTCAAACTGAGCACTGGGCACATGTTCAGTTGCAGTTCTTAAGGTCTAAGATGCCGGTCGCGGGCACCGAGCCATCTGCCTCAAGGAACAATGAATAAAAAAAGCCGCGCCCTTTTCGGGGCGCGGCAATCTCAACAATTGCAGACCGACCTTACGCGGCCGAGGTCTCGTCCGCGTACACGCTGACCTTGTAGCGCGTCTTGCTCTTGTGCTCGAACTTCACGGTGCCGTCAATGAGCGAGTAGATCGTGAAATCGCTGCCCAGTCCGACGTTGCGGCCGGGGTGCCAACGCGTTCCGCACTGGCGCACGATGATGTTGCCGGCGATGACTTTCTCGCCGCCGAACTTCTTCACGCCGCGGTACTGCGGATTGCTGTCGCGTCCGTTCCTGGACGAGCCGACGCCCTTTTTATGTGCCATTACTTCTCTCCCTTCTCTTTCTTCCCACCGAGGGAAATGTCGTTGATGCGAACTTCCGTGAAGCCCTGCCGGTGACCCTGCTTCTTCGCATAGTTCTTACGGCGCTTCATCTTGAAGACGACGATCTTGTCGCCGAGTCCCTGCTTCACGATCTCGCCGGTGACTTTCGCGCCGGAGAGAGTTGGGACGCCGACATGCGTCTTGTCGCCCTCGGAGCCGAGGATGACATCGCTGAATGTGACCTTGCTGCCGGCGTCGCCGGGAAGGCTGGGAATTCTGATTGTTTTTCCGGCTTCGGCACGGTACTGCTTGCCGCCGGTTCTGATGATTGCGTAAGCCACGTTGCTGATTGCGTTTAGGGAAGCTTGGTACAGCCTTAAAAAATAGTCGGCGATAGCGCTCAGGTCAACCTTAGTCGTTGCAAAATGCGGAGAAAAATGGTAGATTCATCTACAGCGAATAGTCAGGCCGGGAGCTCACCAGTCCCGGCCCTTTTTTTCACGCGACGCGGAGCTCCGGTTCCGCATCATCCTTAACCCGTCGCGCCATATGAGAAATGCAGCCAGCACGCAGTCCACTCCCGATGGTGGAATCGCCACCGAGGAGCGCCCAGGCGGCATCGGCGAGTCCATCGCGCTTCCGAGAAACAACAGTCGTGTAAAGCCCAAGCCGGATGGTATGTACTACCTCCAGCCCGACGGGGTCTTCCGTCCGGTGGAGAACATCTCGATGACCGCGTCCGCTCCGGTCCAGCCGGTGGCGCTTCACGGCCTCCAGCGCCGGATGATCCTCGCCGACGACAAGACGCGCGCCGTTCAGCGGCTCCCGAAGGAGATGCAGGTAACGCGGAACGCCGATCTGGCCGCGGTGCTGATCTCGTTGGAAATCCCGACCGCTGCGGTCTGGGCGTCGCTCAAGAAGCACATCGACCGCGAAGCTGCGTCGGCTGAGGTCGTCGCTGAAGGAAAGCGCGCGGCAGCGATCGAGAGAAAGAAGAAGCACTAGACGAGAAGAAGCACCACACAAACGCGCGAGCATTTGAGTCGGCCCCTCAGCAAGGGCCGATTTTTTATTAAGGGACTCCAAGTCCGAGGGCGTTAAGAGCGCGCGCAAAGCGGGGATCACCGCGAATCGGGTCGAACATTGGCTCGCTCTTCAATGGATACGCGCTCAGGAAAATCTCGTGGTTCGCCACTGCCTTCTCCAACGCAAGTAGCGCGTTCTCCCTGTCGCCAACGCCCAGGAACGCGATCATAATGGCTCCCGCCGGCACCTTGGCCGCGGGTGAACGGCGCTGCAAGTCGTGAAGCGCGCGTTCAGCTGTAGCCCGCTCGCCGCTGAAGCCGGCTACGTATGAAAGCAACCCGGCCCGTGACGCTAATCCTGGATCAAGGCGATACGCTTCCTTGGCGGCGGCTAGTGCGCGAGCTCCATCGCCCGCGCCCAGATACGCTTCGGCCAATGTAGCGTGGGCAATGCCCACCTTCGGGGCGAGCTCGACTGCGCGTTGCCCCTCAGACACAGCGGCAGCGAACTGATGGTCGAGGTACAGCGAGTAGCAAAGAGCGACCGCGGGAATAGGAGCAAGGGGGTCCAGCTCCGCCGCCTTTTGCATTTGTGCTATGGACTCGGGCATCCTCCCCAGTTGGAAGAGCAGCTCCCCCATCCATTGGTGCGCGGTCGCATGATTTGGCTCGAGAGCGAGGGCGTGCCGGAACGACGCTTCCGCCTCTTGCCATTTCCATTCACGGCTGAATAAGAGTCCGAGAGCCGTATGCGCGTCCGCTTGAGTCGAGTCGAGCTCCAATGCTCGCGCCGCCGCAGCTCGCGTGCGTGCAGTGGCGTCGGCAGGCGGACTGTCCGAATACTCGGGAGTCAGAGCGTAGGAGCTCGCCAGCGTAGCGTAGGCGCGCGCGAATTTCGGATCGCGGGCGGTCGCCTGCTCAAGGGCTGCGATGGCGCGGGGCAGATCGCGGTGATACCAGAAATACTGCCCGCGCAGGAAGAAATCGTACGCCTGTACGTCGGTTGTTCCATGGGCTCGCTCGGTAACTCGCGGGGCGGGCATCATCGCGAGCCGGAGCGCGTCTGCGATGGAACGAGATATGTCGTCCTGGACGGCGAACACGTCCTTGACCTCGCGCTCATAGCTTTCAGACCAGATGGCGAGACCATCGCCGACGTTCGTCAGCTGGGCGGTGAGCCGGAGACGGTTCCCTTCGCGGCGAAGCCGTCCCTCGAGAACGGCGTCTACGTGGAGCCGTCGGCCGATCTCCGCGAGATCAGCCTTCTCCGTGCTCCCAACAGCGTAGGTGGAAGTGCGTGATGCCACACGGAGACCGGGAATCTTGGAGAGTGTCGCGCTCAGCTCGTCCGTCATCCCGTCTGAGAAATACTCGTCCTGCCGGTTCCCTCCCACATTCACGAATGGGAGAACGGCAAGCGCTCGCACACCCGCGCGGTCCGCGGTCGCCCGTGCCCCACCGGTCCCGCGAACCCTCCACCAGATCCCTTCTGCCCCGACAGCGAGAAGCACGACGATCGCGGCGATGGCAACCGGCGAGAAAAGAAATGGCCGCGTTTTCAGCCTGCCAGGCACCAGCTGTATCTCCCCGGACTGAATCGAATCCAGATCGGCGATAAGCGCCTTCGCCGACTGTGGCCTGTCAGCGGGACGCTTCGCGAGGCAGCGCGCGATGAGAGCCGCGACAGGCGTGGGAACGGCCGGGCGTCTTGCGGCGAGTGGCGGCGCTTCCTCCACCATGTGCGCTGCGATTGTCGCCTCCGCGGTGCGTCGGCTGAACGGCGGATCGCCGGCAAGCATCTCGAACCCCACGACCCCGAGCGAGTAGATATCGGCCCGATGGTCCGCCGCGGGATCGGCGGAAGCCTGTTCTGGCGCCATATAGCCGACGGTGCCGAGTGCCACTCCGCGGGAGGTGACCGTGACGCTGCCTTCTTCCGCGGCCGCGTCGGCGAGCGCCTTGGCAACTCCGAAATCGGTGACGACCGCGGAATCTCCGGAAATCATTATGTTCTCCGGCTTGATGTCGCGATGGACGACGCCGTGCGCGTGGGCGTACGCGAGCGCGGATGACACATCTCGCATTATCCGCAGCGCGTCTGCCACCGGCAGCTCGCCCGCTCTCGACAGCCGGGCGCGCAGCGACTCTCCTTCGATGAACGGCATCGTGAAGAAGGGGAGGCCGCCGGTCTCGCCCGCCGAAAGCAGCGGAACGATGTGCGGGTGCTGCATACGGGCCGCGAGCTGAACCTCGCGCTGGAAACGCGCGAGACTCACAGCAGCCAGCATTTCGGCGGGAAGTACCTTGACGACGATCTCGCGGTCGAGCCCGACCTCGCGGGCCACAAAAACGCGCGACATCCCGCCGCCACCGAGCTCGCGCTCGACGCGGAATCCGGCACCGAGTGTCTGTTGCAGTTGCTCAGCGAGCGTGGTCAGAGCGTCGCTCCAGTAGGATGCCACAATCTAGGACGAAACCACGAGGAGTCACGAGCAAAATACGGCGAGCGACGACTAAATGGGTTCGGAGACTGACTACTTAGATGGCTGCGAGGCTCCGAAAAGACCTCAACACACTATCGGTCGCCAACCCTCACGCGATCGCGTACTGCTGGGTGACGTCCCTGCCCTGCGCTTTCACAACCAGCTTGAACTCATCCGGCTTTAAGAGCGGATCGTCGCGGAACTCGAGAGAGAACTTTGCCGACTTCTGGAGCTTGCCGACGAGATCGCGCTCCTGCTCCAGAACGTACAGCGCGACTTCGGGATGCAGCTTCACCAGCAGATTGTCGCGCCGTCCCTCGATCGCCATCCGCCTCACCGACCTCTCCATCCTTCGGACGATCGCTTCCGGCGTGAACACTCTACCGGTTCCGGCACAGGTCGGGCAGGCAGCGGTCATCGATTGATAATGGCTCTGCCGCACCCGCTGACGGGTCATCTCGATCAAGCCGAGCTCGCTGACGGCGAATGCTTTCGTGCGCGCGCGGTCGCGCGAGAGATACTGACGCAGCTCCTGGAGAACGCGGTCGCGGTTCCCCTTCGTCTCCATATCAATGAAGTCGCAGACGATAATTCCGCCGAGGTCGCGAAGACGAACCTGTCGCGCGACCTCGTGCGCCGCTTCCATATTCGTGCGAAGGACGGTCTTCTCGGGATCCTTCTTTCCAGTGTATCGGCCCGAGTTCACATCGATTGAAACGAGCGCTTCCGTCGGCTCGACGATCAGGTAACCGCCTGAAGGCAGATCGCAGCGGCGCTTGAAGATGTCGCGGATCTCCTGCTCTATGTCACCCTTGTCGAAGAGCGGCGCCTGGTCGGTGTGCAGCTTCACTCTGTCGATGAGATCTGGCGCGATCCCCTTCAGATACTCGACGATCTCGTTGAAGACCTGGCGCGAATCCACGGTGAGGCTGTCCACCTTGTCGCTGAAGAGATCGCGGACGAGACCGCGCGTGAGTCCGGTCTCTCTATGAATGAGGGCCGGCGCGCGCTTGAAGGTCGTGTTGCGCTTGATCTTCTTCCACATCCCCATCAGGGTGTTGAGCTCGCGCTCGAGCATGTCCGGGGTGACGTCTTCGCTCACGGTGCGAACGATCACTCCTCCGGATTTTGCTGGAAGAATTTTCTGCATCTGCTCGCGCAGGCGGCTTCTGTCCGCGCCCACTCCGATCTTGCGACTGATGCCGACCTTTGAGGAATCAGGGATGTAGACGAGGAATCGTCCCGCCATCGAGATCTGCGCGGTTACCCGCGGGCCCTTTGTCGAGATCGGTTCCTTCGAGATCTGAACCAGAATCTCCTGGCCGCGCTTGAGGGCGTCCTGGATTGGAGGAGCTTTCGCAGCGCGGCGGTTGTTCCCGCGGCCCTTTCGCTGAGGCGCCTTTGTCGCGGCGGCGGCTTCCTCCTTATCGGGCTCGGCGGAATCGTCCGCGTCGTCGCCATCATCCTCGTCTTCGTCTTCAGCCTCTTCGGCTGACTCTCGAACGATGTCGGAGGCGTGCAGGAATGCGCTCTTCTCGGTGCCGATGTCTACGAACGCCGCCTGAATGCCGGGGAGGACGGCTTCGACTTTTCCGAGGTATATGTCACCGACCATTCGTCGGTTGTCCGGCCTGTCAACGAGGAGCTCTACGAGCTTCTCGTCCTCCAGAATCGCGATCCGCGTTTCGCGCGGGCCCGCGTTGATGAGGATCTCTCGTTTCATTTATGACCGTACGCGCTCGGCAGCCGGCGACTCGAACGGCTGGAGCGGGAACGGTTGAAAAATTGTTGACGCGCCGTGTAACAGGACGCGCTTGTCTCTTTGGGCGAATCAGACCTTCGGTTGACTCCCCGCGCACATTGCCGATCCCGCGAGTCGCGCGGGTATCGAATGCCCGGAAAGGCAGCTGTCTTATCTACTGTAATCTATGAGTGTAGAAGCTGTTTCCGCAACGGCGACAACGACTTACAACCCCTGGCGAGTCCGCAAGAATAGCCACACCATCACGAGCACATATGTGAGCCCCGCCTTCCACTCACCGTGCTTCATGTACAGGGAGCCACTGAATCCGCCGACCGCTTCGGGGTCGGGAGATTTCCAGGGCACGGGACGAGGGACGAACGCCGGGACATTTTTCGAATATTCGTCGTACACGTCGGGAAAGCGCTCGCGGATGTTCGCTCGCTCGCGCTCCATCGTCGGCGCGTAAACGAGAATCCAGAATCCGATGACGAGGAGGAGCAGACTCCAGTGCGCCGCCACCGCGAACCCGGCGCCGATGAGGAAGCTCCCGAAGTACAGCGGATTCCTCGTGTGCGCGTACGGGCCTGACGTGGCCAGCTTCTCGTTCTTCACGATGTGGCCGGATGCCCAGGCACGAATGAAAACGCCAACGAGAGCGATGGCGCCGCCAACGGCGAGCCCCAGCGGTGTGGGGCGGGCAAAGATCAGGTAGAGGATTCCGAGGAGGAATCCAAGAGGCAGCCGCAGCTTTTTCGCGGTTTCGGAGTACGTCATCGGGTCAGTCCGCCAACTCGCGAAGGAGATTCCGGGCGATGACCATCCGCTGTATCTCCGAAGTGCCCTCACCGATCTCGCAGATTTTCGCGTCGCGCATCATTCGCTCCACCGGATACTCCTTGGTGTAGCCGTAACCGCCGTGGATCTGGATCGCCTTGATCGTCGTCCGCATCGCGAGCTCGGAACAATAGAGCTTAGCCATCGCCGCCTGCTTCGAGAACGGCTGCTTGTGCTCGGCGAGCCAGGCGGCGTGGAACATCAAGTGCTTCCCCGCCTCGATCTCGGTCGCCATATCCGCGAGCTGGAACTGCACTCCCTGGAATTCGGCGATCGCCTTCCCGAACTGCTTTCGCAGCGACGCGTATTTGATCGCGGCTTCGAACGCGCCCTCGGCGAGACCAAGCGAGAGAGCGGCGAGCCCGATGCGGCCGGCGTCGAGGGTCTTCATGAAATTCACGAAGCCCATTCCCTCTTCGCCGAGCCGGTTTTCAGCGGGGACTTCTACATCCTGGAGGATGAGCTCGCGGGTGTCAGATGCGCGCCAGCCGAGCTTATCTTCTTTCTTGCCAGCGCGGAAACCCTGCATCGCCCCGAGGGACGCGTCGTGCCCGATGCCCGGCGCGGCGGCTGGATCGAGATCCACGGCATCCTTGGTCAGGATGAAGGAGCTGATTCCGTTGGTGCCCTGGCCCGGATCGGTGACGGCGGTGATGACGAACACTTCGCCGACGCCGGCGTGCGTGATGAATATCTTCGAGCCGTTGAGGACGTAGTGTCCGTTCTTTCGAACCGCGGTCGTCTTCGTGCTCGCTGCATCGCTGCCGGCGCTGGGCTCGGTGAGGCCGAACCCGCCGAGCACTTTTCCGCTGGCGAGGATGGGCACGTACTTCTTGCGCTGCGCGTCGGTGCCGAAGTGGAAGATCGGCGAAGTGCCGAGGGTGGTGTGCGCGGAAATCGTGATCGCGTGGGAGGCGTCAACCTTCGCCATCTCGTGGATGACGATCATATAGCTCAGCAAATCCAAGCCGGCTCCGCCGAGCTCTTCCGGCCAAGGGATGCCGAGGAGACCGAGCTCGCCCATCCGCTTGATGTTGGCCCAGGGAAATTTTGCTTCGGCGTCGAATTTCGCGGCGACGGGCGCTACTTCGCCCTGCGCGAATTCGCGAACCATGTTGCGGACGGCGATGTGCTGTTCGGAAAAGTAGAGCGAGTCTTCCATTTGGCCGGTTGGTGGACGACTACAATATAGTCGCCCCTCCTACCGGCAATTGTCGCAGGAAGCGCACTGGAGCGTGAGGGAGGTCTCCCCGAAGTAGCGGAGGAAATACGTGCGCCTGCAACCGCGCGTCCACGCATAGCGCTGCATCGTGTCGAGCTTGTCGAACTCGGTTTTGCGGCGGCGCTCCAGGGCAGCCCAATCGATCCGAAACGCGGCGAGCGTCTTAGCCGGATCAGCGAGGCGTACCCCGGCACCGGTTCGTGTCCAGTGGATGAACTGTCGTTCCTGCAGAGCGTCGAGAAGCGGCCTGCAGAGCGCGAAGCCGTTCAGCCCGGGCGGCAGCTGGTTGAAATCCACTTCCGCCGAGCGCTGAGGCGAATGGCGCAAATGCTTCCATAGCTCGCGTAACAGTCCGAGCTCGATCGAATCCGTTGCGCCGAGCTCACGCTTGATGCGATCGGGTGTGGCAACGAGGCGGACGCGCGCTAACGACGAATCCGGTGGCTCAATTGTTACTGCGCCAGCGTTCACGAGGAGCCGGATGGCGCCTTCGAGCTGCCGCGCCGAAACGCTCGGCTTTTTCGGAAGAGGAAGATCGCCCGCTGCGCCGGGGATGCATCCGTCGACCGCTGCTCGCAGAAGCGACGCATACACCGCCTCCACCGCGGCGCGCGGCGGAATCGCATTGGCGATGAAGAACTCGTGCGTGAACCGATCGGCGTACGAATGAAGGAGCACAACGCGCGATTGCTTGCCGTCGCGCCCGGCGCGGCCGGCCTCCTGGTAGTACGCCTCGAGAGTGCCCGGCATCGAGTGATGGATGACGATGCGCACGTCCGGCTTGTCGATGCCCATTCCGAAGGCGTTTGTGGCGACGATCGTTCTCAGATCGCCCGACATGAATGAGTCCTGAATCGCCTTTCGTCTCTCGCCGTCGAGGCCCGCGTGGTATGCGCCGGCGCGAACTCCGGAGGCATTCAGCGATGCGGCGATACGGTCCACCGAGTTCTTGGTCGCCGCGTAAACGATGCTCGTGCCCTTCGACGACCGAACCGCTTCGAGAATGAGTGGCGCCTTGAGCGCGTCGGTTTTCGCTGCAACCGCCGAGTACTCGAGATTGGTTCGATCGAAGCCAGTGACGATCACGGTGGGATTGGCGAGCGACAATTGAGACGAAATGTCAGCGCGCACGTCCGGCGTCGCGGTCGCGGTGAGGGCGATCGTCGGCGGCGAGCCGAGTCGCACTCGCACTGCGGACAGCCGGCGATAGCTCGGGCGGAAATCGTGGCCCCATTGGCTGATGCAGTGCGCTTCGTCTATTGCGAGCGCGGACACTCGCCGCCGGAGGCGCTCTGCGATGTCGCCGGCTTCGAATCTCTCGGGGGCTACATACAGCAATCTGAGAAGGCCCCGCTCGGCGCTCGAGAGGACGTCCGACGATTCCGCGGGTGAAAGCGTGCTGTTGACGAACGCGGCGGAGACACCTTTCGCGCGAAGCGCCCGCACCTGATCGCGCATCAGCGAGATGAGCGGTGAGACAACGATTGTGAGGCCGGGGAGCATCAGCGCCGGAACCTGGTAGCAGAGCGACTTCCCGCCACCGGTGGGAAGAATGACGACGGTGTCACGCCCGCGGAGAACCGACATTACCGCGGCGCTCTGGCCGGGGCGAAATGCGGAATACCCGAACACGCGCGAAAGAGTCTCGCGCGCATTTGAAAGAGAGGGCGCGCCCATCGATAAACAATGAACGCGCCCTTCTTCCGCGCGCTCAGCCTACGAGCGCGGGTCCAATCGCTTTGATGCCTCGGTGTTGACGGCTACTTCACCCCGCCCCGCTTGTAGTTCTCCGGGAATAGCGAGACTTGAATGTAATTGTCGGTGCGGAGATACCTGATCGCGGCGTCCTGAAGAGTCTTGGCGGTGAGGGCATTAGTCAGCTTGTCTGCGTCGGGAATGGTCGAGATGTCCCAATTATTCTCATCGAAGTACTGAATCTGGCCGACCCAGTACTCGTTCTGCTTGATCGCGGTCTCTCGCGCGCGAAGGAGCGACTCCTTCACCTTGCCGAGGTAGTCGGGGCTGACACCGAAGCGCTTGATGCTGTCGAGCTGAACGAAGACCGCGGCCGCGAGCGAATCCAAACGCTCCGGCGCCGAGCCAAATGCGATGGTGAACTTGTATCCGGAGTGCGGGAGCTGCTGCACGTCTGGTGAGACGCTCACTCCGTACGTGCCGCTCATTTGCTCGCGCAAGGTTTCGCGGAGCTTGATGTCGAGGAGCTGCGCGAGCGCCTGGAGCGCGAGGCGGTTGGGACGGTTGAAGACGATCGGCCCGCTAAAGACGATCGCTGTCTTGGCCTTGGGCTCGGTTCCCTTCAGCACCGTTCGACTGACAATCCCCTTCGGCGGCGACGAGGCTACGTCACGCCAGTTTTCCTTCCGTCCGGTGCCGGGAAGACCGCCGATCCATTGGGCGACAAGGGGTTTGAGTGAATCTGCATTGAAGCTGCCGACGATGACGAAGGTGAAGTCACCGGCATTCGAGTAGCGGTCGCGATAGAAGCGGTACGACTTCGCGGCGTCGGTCATTCCAATCAGATCGGACGAGACCGGTTTCTCGCGGAACCCGTGCTGCGCAAGCGTCACCTGCAGCGTGTCGTTGAAGGCGTTTTCCGGATTCGCGCTGATGTTGCGGAAGTAATCCTTGAACCGCCCGATGAGCGTGTTCACCGCCGCGGTATCGAGGCGCGGCTGCGTGAAGTAGAGATAGTTGAGCTGGAGCATCGTCGTCAGATCGGCGCGCGAAGAGCTGCCGGACATCGTTTCCCAAAGGGACGTGACATTGGGCGCGACGCTGACGATGTGACCGGCGAGGAACTTCTGAAGATCGGTCGCGCTAAACGCGCCGACGCCACTGGCGAGCGGGACCATCTCTGCCGATCCCGCCTGGTAAAACAGCGAATCGGGAAGGAGCGACGTCCCGCCCGCGCTGTATGCCGACATCAGAATCTGGTCGGCTTTGAAATCAGTGGGCTTGATGAAGGCTCGCGCGCCGTTGGACAGCCTCCACTCCGTAACGCCGACGCGCGGAATCTTGCGCTCGCT
This sequence comes from Gemmatimonadota bacterium, assembly GCA_030946775.1. Taxonomy (GTDB): domain Bacteria; phylum Gemmatimonadota; class Gemmatimonadetes; order Gemmatimonadales; family Gemmatimonadaceae; genus UBA4720. Next base: position 1,296 of record JALYYD010000013.1, on the reverse strand, counting down.
GACGATCCGGCCGGCTACGGGCGCCTTTGGAACGAGAGCTCCGGCGGCGATGGTCTCGGTATACGCCTTGATGTCGGATGCGACGACGGACCTGATGTCGGCCGCAAGCGCGAGCGAGTCGGGGGGGGTTACACCGGCCTTCTGCGGAGATGTAGCGACGACCACCCAATTGTCGTCTCCCAGCCAGCGCGTTGCGAGTGTCTGAAAGTCGAACAGCTTGATTGTCGGGAGCAAGGCCTGCGCGCTCTTGAGATCGAACTCCTGGCTCGTGGACGGCTCGCCGGTGAGAAATACGCGTGCGTACTCATCCGCGTACGATCCAGAGTTGGTCTTGTCACGCTCGGCGTACGCCTGTTCAAGACTGCTGAGCAGCGACTTCTTCGCACGATCGAGCTCCGCGTCCAGGAAGCCGTAGCGGCTCACCCGCTCTCCTTCTGTAACGAGAGCGCGAAGACCCGGCTCGATGCCGTTGTCTTTCACCACTGCGGTGAGTGCGTAGACGCTCGAAGTTCTAACGAGCGGCTCGGCGCCTGAGAACGCGGCGATAAAGGGCGGGTTCGGCTTGCGAGTAATCTCGCCGAAGCGCGCATTGAGCATCGAGTTGAACAGGTGCTGCACGAGAGACTCGCGCAGCGATCTGACCGTCGTGGCCCGGACGGGTGGCTCTTTGCGGAAGAGACGGATGAGCGACGTCGTCGCTTCGCTGTCGGCGGCGACGGCGACCGCCGTGGACGCGCTCGGCGAGACCGCGAACGACTCCTTCGGCCGCTCAGTCGTGCGGGCAGGGATCGCGCCGGCGGCCTGGCGGATCATCGCTTCAACCTTCGACTTGTCAAAATCGCCGACGGCGACGATCGCCATCAGATCGGGGCGGTACCAGTCGGCGTAAAACTTCCGAAGCGTCGCCGGAGTGTACGTCTCGAGAATGTTCTTGTCGCCAATCGGCAGACGGTTGGCATAACGGGATCCCGAGAATAGAACCGGAAACCACTTCCGCTGCATTCTGTTGTCTGCGCCCTGCCCGAGGCGCCATTCCTCGATGACGACGGGACGCTCGAGCGCGATCTGCGATGAATCGAGCGACACCGAGCCGGCCCACTCGGAGAGTATTTGTATTCCCTTCGTCAGAGCCGCCGCGGTGTCGGTCGGGACGGTCAGCATATAAACCGTCTCGTCGAAGCTCGTGAATGCGTTCAGATCTGGGCCGAATCGCATTCCCAGACCTTCGAGATAGCTCGAGAGCGCATTCTTCGGGAACTGCTTCGTACCGCGGAAGGCCATATGCTCGGTCATATG
>JALYYD010000302.1 GCA_030946775.1 Gemmatimonadota bacterium | reverse complement strand
GGTGTCGTCATCTTCGACGCGAGGAACGAGGGGACGGCGAGTCTCTCGGCCCTTCAAAGGCTGAAGGCGGATTCCTATACGGCAGTCGTCCCCTGCGCGGTCGTCTCCGATGACGGCGCGGCAGCGATGGAGGCCGCGTTCGCTGCCGGGGCCGACGAGGTCCTGCGGGTCTCCACGCCGACGGAGAACGTCACGCCGCGCCTCGATGCGATGATCCGCCGTTCGGAACGCGATCTTTCGGTTCATCCATCGACGCGGCTCGCCGGCGCAGCTGCAATCGAAGTCGAGATCGGGAAAAGACTGGCGACAGGGGAAGCGTTCGCAGTCTGCTACGCGGATCTGGATCACTTCAAGGAGTTCAACGATCGCTACAGCTACAATCAGGGCGACCGGGTGATTCGCATACTCGCCAAGCTCCTGCACGATGTTGTGAAGGGACTGTGCGGAGAGAGGGGATTTATCGGCCACATCGGCGGGGACGACTTCATCTTCATCATTCCTTACAACATGATTCCCGAAGTCTGCGGGGAGATCGTGGCGACATTCGACATACTGGCGCCCTATCAGTACTCTGATCAGGACCGTCGGGCGGGTTATTTTTTCGGTAAGGACAGGCGCGGCCACCTCGACCGTGTTCCTCTGATGACGCTGTCAATCGGCGTCGTCACCAATCTGAGAAGGACCTTGACCAGCGCGGCACAAGTGAGCCAATTGGCAACCGAAATGAAGACATACGCGAAGAGCCTTCCCGGATCCATCTATACAGTTGACCGGCGCACTGACGAACGGATGACGCCGCCCGACGCCCGGCAGGCAGTGGCGGTACAGCTGCGCACGGAGAGCAAGTGAACGTTTCCTGTCCGGAATGCAAATCGGTTTTCAGAGTGGACCCCGCGAAGGTGCCGGCAGCCGGTGTGCGCGCGCGCTGCTCGGTATGCAGCGGGATCATTCCCGTGCCTGCCCCGTCGTCAGGTGCCGCCGCTGTTCCCCAGGGAGGCGATACGGGGTTCGGTGCCGATGCGAGTGGGGCGCGGGGAAGAACGGGTGAATTTTCCACCGCCGCTCATGCGGCCTGGTCAGGAAGCGCCGAGGTCGGGCGGGATATTCCGAGCGCCGCTGTCGCAGCTCCCGCCGCCCCGCTGGCGCAAGCCCCGGCTCCTGCCAGCGCCGGCGCCGGACGCCGTCCGATCAACCCATTTCTGAACAAGGACCCGAACCTCCGCGCGAAGCGACTGGCACGAGCGCTGGTGTCGGACATCATCACCTACCAGCCGGCAAAACACGCGGAGGGCCTGCGGGACGGGACGATCCGCGACCTGTTCAAAGACGAGATCAGAAAGAGCTACGAAGAGTACACGGCGCAAGTCGGGCAACAGTTAGCCGAGAGCACACCTTATTTTCAGGAAGCGCTCAACGAAGTGCTCGGCGCCGGAAAAAAAATCTTTTGATAAATAAATAGAAAATGGCAGACAGCGAACGCGGTCGAAGTGTCAGGCAAGTTGAAGCGCGACTGGCCGAGCTGCGGAGGTATCTTTGACATCGAGGCCAAGCGCGAGAGGCTGACCGCGCTCGAAAACCGGATGGCGGAGGCCGGCTTCTGGAGCGACCAGGAGAAGGCGCAGGCGGTGCTTCACGACGCGAAGTCGCTGAAGACGTGGGTCGAGCCCTACGATAAACTTTTCGATCGCGTGAAGAGCGCGGCGGAGCTCGACGAGCTTCTCGCGGATGACTCCGAGCCGGAGATGACGTCGGAGCTGGAGGCGGAAATCGAAGCGCTCCGTGGCGAGCTGGACTCCTTCGAGCTCAAATCACTGATGCGCGGCAGCGACGACTTCCGTGACGCGCAGCTCGAAATTGCCGCAGGCGCGGGCGGCACCGAGGCGCAGGACTGGGCGCAAATGCTGATGCGTATGTATATCCGCTGGGCCGAGCGTAAGGGGTTTGGCATCGCGGTGCTCGATGAAAGCCAAGGCGAGGAAGCTGGAATCAAGGGCGCCGTACTCGAGATCAGCGGTCAATACGCGTACGGATTCCTCCGCGCGGAGTCGGGGGTGCACCGGCTGGTGAGAATCTCTCCGTTCGATTCCAACGCGCGGCGGCACACCAGCTTCGCGTCCGTCTTCGTGTATCCGATCGTCAACGAAGAGATCAACATCGAGATCAACGAAGAGGACCTGCGCATCGACGTCTACCGTGCCTCTGGAGCCGGCGGACAGCACGTCAACAAGACGAGCTCCGCGGTTCGCATCACGCACATCCCGACAAACACCGTCGCCGCTTCACAGGCGGAGCGCTCACAGTTCAAGAACAAGGCGACGGCGATGAAGATGTTGAAGAACAAGCTCTACCAGGCGGAAATCGAGCGGCGTAATGCGGAGAAAGCCGCACTCGACGCGACCAAGGCTCCCGTCACTTTCGGGAGTCAGGCGCGCAGCTACGTCTTCCAGCCGTACACTATGGTGAACGACCACAGAACGGAGCTCAAGATTCCCGACGTGCAAAAGGTGATGGACGGTGGAATCGATCCATTCATCGAGGCGTACCTGAAGCAGGAGTCATCCTCTTCAACGGCGGCGGCGTGAGCGAAGATCTCAACTTTGTTCTGCAGGCACGGCGCGAAAAGCTCCAGCAGCTGATCGCCGAGGGGCACGAGCCCTTCGCGTACTCTTTCGCGCGCACGCACACGGCGACGGCTGCGCTGGCGGAGGTAGGCGATGCCGCAGATGGCGGCGCGGTTTCGATGGCAGGGCGCATCGTGGCGTGGCGGTCGCACGGCAAGACGACGTTCGCGCACCTCGGCGATCCGAGCGGCAAGATCCAGCTCTATTTCAAGAAGGATGAGCTTGGCGACCAGCTCTATGGCCTGCTCGCGCACCTCGACCTCGGAGACATCATCGGCGTCCACGGCGGACTGTTCCGCACCCGCACGGGCGAGGTGACTGTGCGCGTGGACAAGGTGGAGCTGCTGTCGAAATCGCTGCGCCCACTTCCGTTCGGCAAGGAAGAGGAAGTGAACGGGGAGACCGTTCGGCACTCCGGGTTCAGCGACCCCGAGCAGCGATACCGGCAGCGGTACGCGGATCTGGCGGTGCATCCCGAGGTGAGGGCGCTGTTCACGGCGAGATCGCGGATGATCAGCGCTATGCGCGCGTTTCTCGACGAGCGGCAGTTTCTCGAGGTGGAGACGCCGGTGTTGCAGCCGTTATACGGCGGCGCGGCGGCGCGCCCATTCACGACGCTGCACAACGCGCTCGACATGCCTCTCTTTCTCCGCATCGCGGACGAGCTCTATCTGAAGCGGCTTGTCGTCGGCGGATTCGACCGTGTGTATGAGGTCGGCCACGATTTCAGGAATGAGGGAATTGACCGCACGCACAATCCCGAGTTCACGATGCTCGAGTTCTATCAGGCTTACGCGGATTACGAGGAGATGATGGATGCGACCGAGGCGCTGCTGGTGCGCGCGGCCGACGCAGTGCGGAAGACCGTGGGGCTCGAAGCCGAGGTGCCGGTATTCACGCCGCCGTTCAAGCGCATCGAGTGGGTGGCTGCGCTCAACGCGGCGGCGGGCGCCGATGTGATGTCCCTCGACAAGCCGGGGCTGGTTGCTCTGGCGAACCGAGTGGGAGTGGAAAAGACGGGAGAGCTGAGCAGGCCGAAGCTGCTCGACGAGATCTTCCAGGCGCTGGTCGAGTCCAAGATCGTCGAGCCAACGTTCGTGAAAGACTATCCCTTGGAGCTTTCGCCGCTGGCCAAGCCGCGTCGTGGGAATCCCGCGTTGACGGAGCGATTCGAGCTGTTCGCGAACGGGAAGGAGATGGCGAACGCGTTCAGCGAGCTCAACGATCCGCTCGATCAAAGACGGCGTTTCGAGGCGCAGGCTGTGCTCAAGGCGGCGGGTGATCAAGAGGCGAGCGGCGTGGACGAGGATTATCTCCGTGCGATGGAATACGGAATGCCGCCGATGGGCGGAGTGGGCATCGGCATAGACCGACTCTTCATGTATCTCACCGGCTCGCAGAACATTCGCGACGTAATACTCTTTCCGACGATGCGCCCGGAATGAGCCGGCTCGAGCTGGGAATCGCGTGGCGTTATCTGCGCAGCAGGCGCGGATCGAAGCTGCTGTCGCTCATCAGCCTCATCGCGATCGGCGGTGTGATGGTCGGCGTCAGCGCGCTCATTGTCATCATCGGCGTGATGAACGGATTGCAGCACGACTTGCGGGAGAAGATTCTCGTCGGCAGTCCCGATATCCGCGTTCTCAGCTACGGCGAGGATCTGAAGATCAGCGACTGGCCGGAGACATTGAAGAAGGTCCGCGCGCAGCCGGGTGTAGTGGCCGCCGCACCGTTCGTTCTCACGGAAGCGCTGATGACGGCGGGGCACGACTACGCCGGTGGCGTCTATGTCGCCGGGATTCTGCCTGCCGGGCGAGGCGTGCCAGACGTAACGACGATTCGCGAGCACGCGGTCTCCGGCGACTTCAGATTCGCGAGCTCGGACGGTGAGCACCGCGGCATTGTCCTCGGCAAGCTTCTCGCCGCGCGATTCAACAAGTGGCCCGGTGACACGATCAACCTGCTCTCCGCGGGCGGGGGCAAGATGAACGCCTCGACAGGGGGCTTCGTTCCCAAGGTCGAGCGGTTCGAGGTGACGGGGATCGTCTCCACCGGAATGTATGAGTACGACAACGCATATGCGTTCGTCGCGCTCGACAAGGCGCAGGAGCTGGCGGGGCTTGGCGGCGGCGTGACCGGGATCGAAGTGAAGACCACCGACCGCTGGCAGGCCCGCTCAGTGGCGTCATCTCTCACGGCCGCGCTCGGGTGGCCATTTCGCACCGTTGACTGGGAAGAGCAGAACCATTCGCTGTTCCAGGCGCTAAAGCTCGAGAAGCTGGGAATGGGGGTAATTCTCCTGCTCATCGTTCTCGTCGCCGCGTTCAACATCGTCAGCACTCTGACGATGGTCGTTGCCGACAAGACGCGTGAAATTGGAATTCTCAAGGCGATGGGGATGCCGGCGAAATCAATTCGCCGGATCTTCCTTGCCCAGGGATTCGTGATCGGCATAGTCGGAACGCTTCTTGGGTTGGCGCTCGGATTGGCCGCGGCGCTGGCGCTCGACAAGTACAAATTCATCTCTCTCGATCCACAGGTGTATTTCATAGATCACCTGCCCATCTCGATGCAGACGCCGGACGTGATCTGGATCGTTCTCGCGAGCATCGCGATCGCGGCGATCGCAACCATCTATCCATCGGTGCAAGCGTCGCGGCTCTATCCGATCGAGGCGATCAGGCACGAATGACGATGAGCGTTCTCGAAGCGCACGACCTCTACAAGAGCTACACCGGCGGCGACGGCGGCACGATCGACGTGCTCAGCGGCGTAAATCTCACAGTGCGTCGCGGCGAGATGGTCTCCATCGTCGGCGAGAGCGGCGCTGGCAAGAGCACGCTGATGCACATGCTCGGCGCCCTGGACGCGCCGACGAAAGGGTTCGTGGTGATCGGGGGCCAGCCGGTGCAGGGGAGGAGCGAGGAGGATCTGGCAACGCTGCGGAACCGCTCGATCGGGTTCGTCTTCCAGTTTCATCACCTGCTGCGTGAATTCTCGGCCCTGGAGAATGTGATGATGCCGCTGCGGATTTCCGGAGCGGATGAACGCAAGTCGAGAGCGCGCGCGGAGGAGCTTCTGGCGCGTGTCGGAC
>JALYYD010000197.1 GCA_030946775.1 Gemmatimonadota bacterium | reverse complement strand
CCCGTCGGCTGAACCGAAGCCTGTCATGCTGTTTATCACTAGTCCCGACCTAACGCTTGGCGCCGTAAAGACATATCAATTCCAAAATTCCCATCGTACACCATAAATTTGGAGGACGCGTGGCATTTGGAATCCGGGGATGATCTCATACTGTTCGCCGAGGATGTTTCGATGCTGGTAGCTGATGACGGCGCGGAGGATCCGGATCTCGAGCAGCCCGGAAAGAACCCGTGAGCTTCCGACACCGATTGGGTTGCCAGAGGATGGTAACACCAGCCGTCCACGATACTCCATAGAAGCTTCCGCCTTTAAGGCGAAATGACCCGTTGGAAAGCGGCCGAGGAAATCGTTGGAGTAGTTGAGTCCCGCCCTGCTCTGGTACCTGGGCTGGTACATCGCCGGATGTGACCAGTGGGTGACCCACGAGTCGACTCCGATGTTCCGCCAAACGGGTCCGCGGAGAGAGGTGGTGACGCCGCTAGAGCGTCCAACCAGACCCGAGACGAAAGACGTATCGTAAACCGGGGCGGCGGACCTGAGCGCGGTGTCGATGCTGATCATCCCGCCGGTGAGCCACATTCCGCGAATCCGAATTCCGATGTTTCCGCGGAATGCCATTCCGGCGGGGCCGCCACGCGGCTCGATGGAAGCGTTTCGATGCGACGCGGAAGCAGTAAGCCGCAGAAAGCGGAGTGGCTGGAGGTGCGCGCTGGCTTCGGTGAGAGTTATATGGCGAAGCGCGTCCGATTCGCCATAGACGCTGAATACGTTTACGCCCGATCCGAGCTCCAATCGCGCCGACGGCCCGTAATCCCGCCGGTGCTCGACGGTTCGCAGCCGTTCCTGAAGCGTGAGCCGTCCACCGCGCAAACGAAATCCACCGCTGACGAGCAGCTGGGTAGAGCTGGACGCTGTGTCAGCCGTATCGCGCGGCACCGTGGTTCCGCCGCTCGTTTTCGCGGCGCCTGCAGCGCCAGTCGTATGCGCGCTCGATTCCCGGAACTGCTGCGCGGAAGCGAGTATCTGGAGCCACGGCCCTGCGTCAGCATTCCCGAGCCCCGCGCGAATGTAAGCGATGGTGCTGGTCGAGTTGAGCGGAGGTATGGCCGGCTGCGAGGAGGTGAACAACGGCACCTGCGTCGCGCGATTGGAATGCGTGCGATTCGCGTACGCATCAACGCTCCACGATTTCTTTGCGATCCCCACACGGGCGAGGAGAGAGAGTGCGTCTCCCGTTCCGGAGGTGCGATTGCTGTTGGTGCCGAACTGCTGACCGGCAAGCTGCAGCACCTGCCCGCCGTCATAGCGCCGGCCGTAGTAGCCGCGGTAAAGATTCGTGTTCTCGTCGCCGGTGATGATGTCGGTGCGAGTGTAAGGCGTTGTGCGATCCACGCGCCAGCTTCGCAGGTAAACCCGGAGCTCGGTTGCCGTGCGCTCGATCGTCACGTGTTCGAGCGTCCAGATTTGGATCAGCGACAGATCCGGTATTCCGCGGTCGCGGCCGTTGAGCGCGTCCATCTCGATGTCGTCCAGAAAGACGCGCACGCGCCCCACGTCGCCGTTGTACGCAGCGACCTGCGGCGTGGAAATCCAGCCGGAACGAAAGGTCGTGAGCTCCGGAACCCTGTCCAGGAGATCGAGCAGCGTCAGCGCTCCGCTGGCGAACATCTCTTCCCTGTTCCACTCGGTTTGCGCGCTTCGATCGACCGCTCTCGGATCTGCGAACCGGCCAATGGGAGCCTTGATCGTATCCGGTTTGAGCTTTGCGCTGTCGGGCGCCGAATCGGTTTTCGGCTTTGTTGGGAGAGGAACCTCACTCGCCGGAGGGGTCGTCGCCTGCGCGCGCGCCGAGGGCGCGTAAAAAAGCGCCCCGGCAACTGCGCCGAGGCCGATTAGAGCGTTCTGCGCCCGGTGCAGAGCGCTCAGCGGAATCTCCCGCGGACGAATTCGATGAACGTCCCGACCGGAACTCCGGTTGGGCCCTTGGGAATCGTGACGAGATCGCTCTCCGAGTACGCGGTGCCGGCGATGTCGAGATGGATCCACGGAAATCCGTCCACGAACTCCTTCAGGAACATCGCCGCCGTGACTGCGCCCGCCGGTCGCCCGCCCGAGTTCTTTACGTCGGCGACGTCGGACTTGATCAGCTCCTTGTAATCGTCCCAGAGCGGAAGCGGCCAACCGGGCTCGCCCGCCTTCTTTCCCGCCGCGAGTACTTCGTTCACCAAGGCCTCGTCGGTGCCGAAGACGCCGCTCGCGGTGTGGCCCAGAGCGATGACGCAGGCCCCGGTGAGAGTCGCGGCGTCAATCACGACAGCCGGCTCGAACCGGCGTGCGTACGAGAGCAGATCGGCCAGAACCATCCGGCCCTCGGCGTCGGTGTTGATCACTTCGATGTACTTCCCGAAGTGACTCTTCACGACGTCGCCGGGATTGATCGCGGTCCCGCTCGGCATGTTCGTCGTAGCGCCGATGATGCCGACAACGTTCCCCTTCAGCTTCATTGATGCGATCGCATCCATCGCGCCGAGCACGCCGGCTGCGCCGCACATATCGAACTTCATTGACTCCATTCCCTGCGCGGGCTTGATCGAGATTCCCCCGCTGTCGAAGCAGAGTCCCTTCCCGATAAGCGTCACCGGCTTCGCGTCCTTTGCGCCACCACGGTAAACGAGTGTGATGAGCTTCGGATCCTGCGGAGTTCCCTGCGCCACGGCGAGGAACGAGCCCATCCCTTCCGCTTCCATTTCCGTGCGGCCCATCACAGTCACTTCGAGCCCGTGCTTCTCAGCGATCTCCCCGGCGACCTGCGCGAGGTATTCGGGAGTGCAAAGATTTCCCGGCATCATTGCGAGGCGGCGGGCAAGACTCTGCCCCGATCCGATCGCCTGCCCATTGCTGAGACCGCGGCGGGTATCGTCGGTGTTGCTGGTGAGAATGGTTGCCCGCTCGAGCGGCTTGCGAGCCTCTTCGTTTGCCGGAGCCGACTTGAGCTCGTTGTATTCCCACGCGCCGGCGATAAGACCGGCGGTGACCGCTTCGGTTTCTTCGGCGTTGATCTGACCGGCGTAGAACACGAGCTCGCCGACGCCGAGTTTCTGCGCCTGGCGGGCAGCGAGCGAAGCCGCGCGTTTCAGCGATGCCAGCTTGTCGGTGACGGTTCCCATTCCCACCAGCAGGAGGCGGCGTGGCCCTTTCGCTATTCCGGTGAGGTGGAGCGTCTCGTCACGCGTCCCGCGGAAATCCTTCATCTCAAAAGTGCGCGCGAGCGCGCCTGACGACGCAGTGTCGATCGCCGCGATGCCGGCGAGTGACGGATTCTCCATCAGCGCGATCGCGAGCAGCGACGTGCCGGTTTCCGCGGGGTTCGCCGCGCTGAGCTGAACGTTGAGCATCGCCATTATCTCCTCCCCGCGATGACCGCATCGCCGAAGGCGCTCGTCGAAACTTCAGTCGAGCCGGGCATCTGGCGCGCGAGATCGTAGGTTACTTTCTTAGCCTTGATGGCGTTCTCCACTCCCTTCACGATCAGCGCCGCCGCTTCATTCCAGCCCATATACTCGAACATCATCACGCCGGAGAGAATGACACTTCCGGGATTGATCTTGTCGAGGTTCGCGTATTTCGGCGCGGTTCCGTGCGTCGCCTCGAACACCGCGACGCCATCGCCGACATTTCCGCCCGGAGCGATGCCGAGTCCGCCAACCTGGGCCGCGGCCGCATCGGAGAGGTAGTCGCCGTTCAGGTTCGGCGTCGCGATCACGGAGTACTCGGAAGGCCGCAGCAGCATTTGCTGGAACATCGAATCAGCGATTCGGTCACGGACGATGATCGCGTCGGCGCGAGCGGTGGTTCCACCCTTTGCGAGGTCCGCTTCGCTGACCGTATCCTGAGGGAACTTGTCGCGCGCGACTTCGTAGCCCCAGTCGCGGAATGCTCCCTCGGTGAACTTCATGATGTTGCCTTTGTGCACCAGCGTCACTGATTCGCGGCACTTGGCGATCGCGTACTTGATCGCCATCTCGACGAGCCGCTTCGACCCGAACTCCGACATCGGCTTGATGCCGATCGCAGACCCTTCGCGAATCTCGCTCCCGAATTCCCTGGAGAGGTAGGCGCGGAGCTTGTCCGCTTCCGGTGACTTCGCCTTCCATTCGATGCCGGCGTAGACATCTTCCGTGTTCTCCCGGAAGATCACGACGTCCACCTTCTCCGGTTCCTTCACCGGTGCGCCGACCCCCTCGAAATAACGGACCGGCCTGATGCACGCGTAAAGGTCGAGCACCTGACGCAAAGTCACGTTGAGCGAGCGGATGCCTCCGCCGACCGGAGTCGTGAGCGGACCTTTGATGGAGACGCGAAACTCCGCCATAGCGTCCACAGTTTCCTGAGGCAGCCAATCATTGAACTGCTTGAACGATTTCTCCCCGGCGAATACTTCCATCCACGCGACCTTGCGGGCACCGCCGTAGGCCTTCTCGACGGCCGCATCAAAAACGCGAACTGATGCGCGCCAGATGTCGGGTCCGGTTCCATCGCCTTCGACGAACGGAATGATCGGATTGTCAGGGACGGTAATGGCCCCGTTGGTGGAGGTGATCTTCTCTCCACCGGCCGGAACTTTCGCAAACTTGTACGTCGGCATTCAAGTCCTTTCAGTGACGGGTGCGGAACGCCCTCAATGTAGCGCCGAGGGGCCAACCCGCATAGTCAGGCGGGTCTTGAGATGCTTCCCCTGACTATCGGCTGCTCGGGGCGAGCTCCCGTTGCCGCCGCACCTTCGAGAGCGTTCGGCGCGTGAACCCGCGGATGTGATCGGGGAGCTCGTCGAAGTAGGTGTAAAACACCGGCGTGACGTACAGGGTCACGAGCTGGGAGAACGCGAGCCCGCCCACGACAGCGATTCCAAGCGGACGGCGCGCCGACGCTCCGGCCCCGGTACCGAGCGCAATCGGCAGCGTCGCCATCAACGCCGCCATCGTCGTCATCATGATGGGGCGGAATCGCACGCTGGCAGCGCGAACGATTGCCTGGGCCGGAGTCAGGTTGTCGGTCCGCTCCGCCTCGAGCGCGAAGTCGATCATCATGATCGCATTCTTCTTCACGATGCCGACGAGAAGAATGAGACCAACGAATCCGTATACGTCGAGCGCCTGGTGCGTCACCAGCAGAGCGAGCAGTGCTCCAAATGCGGCGAACGGCAATCCGGTGAGAATCGTCGCCGGATGAATGAAGCTCTCGTACAGGATTCCCAGCACCATATAGATGACGAAAATCGCGAGGATGAGCAGCGACAGCAGTCCGCGCTGGCTGTCCTGGAACGCCTGCGCGGTTCCGGAGAACGCGGTGCTCACCGTAGCTGGAACCGTCGTCGCGGCTGCCGCCTGCACAGCGGCCGTCGCCTCTCCGAGTGCCACACCCGGTTTTGTATTGAACGAAACAGTGACCGAAGGGAGCTGTCCGGAATGCGTGATCGCCAGAGGGCCGACATTCTCGGACATCGTGGACACGGCACTGAGCGGAACGAGCTCACCCTTCTGAGAGCGGACGTACAACAT
>JALYYD010000148.1 GCA_030946775.1 Gemmatimonadota bacterium | reverse complement strand
TTCCGTCGACTCCGGTGGCCGTCGGGGTCACATCAGGCAACGCCCACATCGTCTGCAACACCATCCCGGGCAACGGCACCTGCTCGATTACGGATATGTTTTACGGCCAGATCTCTTTCGACCTCGTCGTCGATGGTCCTGGAGCGATTGTGGTGACGGTGAGCAAGGCCAACTATCCCGATCTCGTGATCAACTACTGATCGCGCATAAATTCGCTCTCAACCTCCTGCATGCTACGGCCGGCCGTCCGTCCCCACAGACCTTCCACATGGATTGATCTCGGCCGCGGAACGGATCTCTGCAGACGAACGGACACTGATCGCACCGACGCGCAGTACTTCGATCATTTCGCCGACGCGAACCGTTCGCAGCCCATTTACGTGCTCCACCGCACTGACGTCGGTTATCAGGCAGTCCATTGTCTGACCGACGTACTTAGCCTTGCTGTCGGACTCGACCCCGGGCCACGATGAGCGGCGTGCCGGGAACGCGGATCGAATCGCGCGTCGGCGCGCGATCGCCCTCCTGCAGCACGAAGCCGTAGCCGGGCCGCGCGCCATACACCCACGGTCGCTATTGGACACGCTGGAGCGATGCTGTTCGCGAGGCCGGCGTCCCGGCGCAAAGGATGAATCCGCGTCTCGATGATGACGCGGTGTTGTGGGCGGCAGGCGCCATTACTCTCCAGCTCGGCCGTTTCCCAACTGCTGCCGAGATCAGACTGGCGGTGAACTCGACTAGTCAGTTCCCAAGCCACAACACGTTTCGGCGCTTCGGCGGTCTTGCAGGCTTACGTGAAGCACTCGCGAGCTACGCCGATCGCAGCAGCAACTCCCGGCTGAAGGAGCTTCTCGGCGACTATGTGAGGCCGACAAACGACCTGTCATTGTCGGCCGAATCGCCACCTCTGGAGGAAGGCTTTGTCTATCTCGTCAAGGCCGGTCGCTACTTCAAGATCGGTAAGGCCAACTCTGTCGACGTACGTCATCGTCAGCTCGCCCTTCAGTTGCCAGAGAGAGCCGAAGTAGTTCACCGCATTCGGACCGATGACCCGTTCGGGATCGAGTCATATTGGCATCGCCGCTTCGCTGCTAAGAGGCTGAATGGAGAGTGGTTCGCGCTCTCAGCCGCGGACGTGAAGGCTTTCAGAAGACGCCGCTATATGTAAACGGCTCTAGCTACGAGCACCGGGCTGTGGGCGCTCGTCTCCCTAGCGTTTGTGCGATCCATTCTAAGGTTCTTCCGGGCCTTAAGTGAACGGGTGAAGGCGCGTCTCTACGAGGCGAACGAAGCCGGTTTCATGTTGAAACAGCGAGGCGACTAGTGGGAGGGCACCGCAGCGTCCGCCTCGCCTCGAGCCTGGATCGGCTCAACGCCACCAGCCGGCACCTGCGCACGCCTATGGACTGCAAGACCGCACCATTCGGAATGCACTATCGTGACCTGCCCGCTCCAGCCCCGGCCGTCGGATTTCGGAAGCCCGGGGGTGCCCGAAGCGACCCCACCATTCTTCCAAGAGGTCTTTAAACCCTACCAGCGTCGAAGGTTGAAATAAGATGTGGATTACATTATAATAAGCCTATGCCACGGACACCCACACGGCACGCGATAGTCCGTCAGACGCTTCTGGATCTCGTAAAGACGCACCCGCACAGTTTGGTGAGAGTAGCCGCGGAGATACACGGAATATCGAAGGTCGCAATACACCGGCACCTGACAAAGCTCATCGAGCAAGGCGCCATCGTCTTCTCCGGGTCGCGGAAGTATCCTGGCTACAGGCTCGCATTGCTGGTAGATGAGCGCGTGTCTATTGGCTTGATAGGCACGGAGGAAGATCTGATCTGGCGCGATCTCGTGCGGCCGAAGGTCGCATTGGCCGCGACCCCATCCGCTCTCGCCATTTGCGAATATGGCTTCACGGAAATTCTCAACAATGCTATCGATCATTCCGGAGCCTCGACCGCGCGGGTCTTGATACAGGTTTCGCCCGTTCACATCCGCCTGTCGATTCATGACGAGGGAATAGGCATTTTCAAGAAGATCGCTGTCGCGCTTTCTCTTGAGGACGAGCACCTCGCGATTCTTGAGCTAGCGAAAGGAAAGCTCACGACTGACCCCGCTCGTCATTCCGGTGAAGGGATTTTCTTTACGAGCCGGGCGATGGACACCTTCGATATCCTCTCCGGAAAGCTTCGTTTTGTACACTCAATTAGAGGTTATGATTTCTTGGTTGATGACTCGAGCGACATTGCCGGCACGTACGTTGAAATGAATCTCGATTCGCGATCAACTCGGAACCTGCGCGAAGTGTTTGACGAATACGCCGATACGGAAGGGGGCTTTACGAAGACGATCGTGCCTGTCGAGCTTGCAAAGTACGGCGATGAAAATTTGATCTCGCGATCTCAAGCGAAGCGCATCCTGAGCCGACTCGAGCGATTCCGCCAAGTGATTTTCGACTTCAAGAATGTCAACAGTATAGGGCAAGGGTTTGCAGACGAGCTTTTCCGCGTGTTCGCGCAGAATCATCCGGCGATCAAGTTGCTCCATACCAACACGAATTCCGACGTTGCGCGGATGATTAGCCACGTACTCGCCGAATCCTCGTCCAGGACGCGATCGCCGTAGAGTTGGCGACGAAGGCCGGCGACAAGAAACCGTGATATCGCTCGAAGCAGCGTTCCAGTGACGGTGCATGGCGCCTCGAGTGTGAACGCGGCAAAGTGCGGTGAGTGTCGGACTTCGGTGGAGCCGGCGCCTCGCCCAGCGCGCCGGGGAGCGCGCCGGCGAAGGCATATGCAGCTTCGTCCGTGCGTTTGACCGACACGTGCCACAGTTCGATCCGTGGGTGCTGCGCGCCGTTTAAGACGCACTTGCTACATGGACCGGCGCAAGGCAGAGGCGTGCGTTCGCGCTCCGCCGGCTGACGCGATCTCGGAGCTCCCGTGTCGCGCTCGCGGCGGCGGCGTTCCTTCCCGCGTATCGGGCCACGAGAGTCGATCCCGTGCAGCACTCCGCGCTGACTAAGTGCCAACCGGTTCGAAAGCTGACCTTTGGCGGCGCCCGGTTGCTAAGTGGATGGATCGTACTTTCGTACCAGGAAGCTCAGCGTCTCTTTGAAGCGCTCATTTCGACACTTTTTGCTGTCGGTTCTGCTGTCGGTTCGACCCGGCAAGATGCCGTTTCGTGCGATGCGGAGTCATTGCAGATCGCGCGATCTGCCTATGAAAGACAGACATCGTTGTGCGTTCTCTAAATTCTGTCACCCATTTTCTCTAAATTCTGTCACCCCTGAGGGCCTCCCTGTTTCGTTCGTGCTTCCGCGGTGGGATGTGAGATCCCGATCACCGGAGGCCCGAGGAGGATGCTCGGGATGCTCGATCGACATGCCGTGCAGGAGTTGGTGCGCGCGGATGTGACGGCGCGCGAGATTGCCAAGCAGCTCGGGGTGTCCGTCCGCACGGTGCGGCGGATTGTGCGCGAAGGCGTCGTGGACACCGGCGATGATACCGTTGCGCGGCGCGTGCGCCAGGTCGGCCGCCCGCAGGTGCCGGCGGCGATGCGCGCCCGGGTCGAGGCGCTGGTGCTCGATGATCCGGCGCGACCGCCGGGCGAGATCCGACGATTGCTCGCGAGCGAAGGACTGCCGCTGGGCTTGAGCACGATCTATCGCGTGCTCGCCCGCGTGCGCGCGACGATCCCCGCCGCATTGCAAGTGCGCTTCGAGGGCGTGGCCGGCGAGTTCGCTCAATTCGATTTCGGCGAGGTCAGTGTCCGCCTCCTTGATGGGACGCGCCGCACGGTCCACTTCGCCGCGTATCGGCTCAAGTACTCGCGTCGATAGCGTTGGCCACTTGATCGGTCAGTCGTTTCGAGACCGAGTCGCCAAGGTCGGTCGCCACCATTGCCACGCGGTTCAGCGCCCCACTCGAGTCGAATCCGACCGACCACACGGCGAACCCATTCATCGGCGGTGTCTCATCCCAGCCCAGAAGAGACGGAATGATCGCGAGATCGCCGAGTCTGGCGACCGGGGGCAATCCGCCGGGCACGGCGACCGCATGACAATACTGCGTCGTCTCAGCGCGCCAACCATCGGGCCACGATTCCGTTTGGGCTCGAAGACGTGTCGCGAATGCGATACAGAGCGCGAAGGCGACGATGACAGACCTGGGAATGCGCATTCTACCGAGGTGAGGGATCTCTTCGTACTACGGTCTCCCGACGTACTCGCGGAGGAACGATGTCGATGCATACCATTTCTCGCCCAGTTGAAGCGCGAGGGATCGAGGCGCTCACGCGCTCACCTTCCAGAATTGCGCCTCTTGCGGGATTGCGTGGCCCCGAGCGCAACCGGCACTCCGAGCAACAGCGCTCCCCAAGCCACCAGGAACGTGTCTTCACCCGCCCAAGGCGCAAATCCCTTTTGCGCAATCCGAATTCCCTAGGAGAAGATCGCGGCGCCGATAGCGCCTAGGACAGCGACCCTGTTGGCCACTTCGCCAAGAAACGGAGTGCACTGACGGTCCCTACGGCAACGCTGCTACCAAGAAGGTAGAGGGCGAGGAACCCCGGGAGGGTGAACCCCCTCCTCGTAAAGGCTTCCTCGCCCCCCATGGCGTATATGGCGAGAGCCCAGGTGCAGCACACTGCCCCGCACACAAAGCCTACTCGGATTCCGTGAAGGAAATTGCGGGCGGTAGTGGCGAGCAACGCGCGTGGGCTTCTCACGTTCCGATCACTGACGACGAGGCGCATCCTGTCTCGTCTACATCAGACCCGCGCGGTTACTGAGGGAGTACGAGATCGATGATACTGACTCGTCGCCTTGAGATTCGGGCTTCGACGTGCATCCGCTGTTGTCCCGCATAAATCACGGTGATCTGCAGCGGATGGTTTCCACGCACCCTGCACACCTGGTAACGGCCAGCTTGATCCGTGCGGGTCACAATCCGAATCGGACGCGACGTCAGGGTGGCCGTCGTCCCGGTCACGGTCTCGAATTGCAACCATGATACTTCTACGGCAACGCGGGGTTGGAGCCGCCCCTGCACGTCGCGGACGGTTCCCCGAAGCACACCCACAGTGCTATCATCCGCCGCCCCCGGGCAGAGCGCGGCCTCGATCGAGGACCACGTCGGTGTGGCGAGCGTAACCGTGGCGCCGCCTGGGTAGCGAACAACCGTCTCCGCCCGGAGGGTATCGATTCCGAGGGAGTCGAGACGATCGTGGGTCAACGTCACATCGTAGCGGCCGGGTGAAATGCCATCGAGACGAAACCGCCCATCTGCGCTGCTGCGCGTTTCGTGATTCGTCCCAACGACTCTGATCAACGCATTCGCAAGTGGCGCGTCCGTAGTACTGTCAAAGGCAATGCCAACAATGGTCGCGGTGCTGTCTCGGCGGTCGGGCCCCGTCTCAGCCGAAACCACTGTACCACCCACTTCACGAATGGCCACGACGCGAACGCGCGGGGGCTCGGACGCTCGGCCTAGCTGAGAACGCGGCGAGGGCGCGAGTTCGAGGATAGGAGCCCGAATCCGCCAGCGCTCCACGATCC
>JALYYD010000049.1 GCA_030946775.1 Gemmatimonadota bacterium | reverse complement strand
TCGGCGGATGCGAACGCCGACGCAACCGAAGTGGAGCAGGGCTGGATCGCGGAGCGCGTGCTCACCCCAAGATTCCTCATCTTTCTTGCCGGCGTGGTGCTGAGCGGGATCGTCTTCTTCCAGCACGAAGGGGCGATGCCCCTCTTTCTGATTCAAAAGCTTCACCTCTCGCCGGCGTTCTACGGATTCCTGTTCACCATCAACACGCTGATGATCGTCGCCTTTGCAGTGCCGCTGAACCTGGCGACCGCGCATTGGAAGAATCGCGATACGATGTTCGTCGCCTCGATGCTCTTCGCCTGCGGCTTTGGAGCGCTCGTGTTCGTCACTACCGCCGCGGGCGTGATTGCTACCGTGATGGTGTGGACTTTTGGCGAGATGCTGCTCTTCCCGTCGATGTCGGCGCATATGGGTGACGTGGCGCCACCCGAGAGAAGGGGAGCGTACATGGGCGCCTACTCTATGGCGCTCAGCACCGCGTTCGCGTTTGGTCCGTGGTTCGGAACGGTGCTGTTCTCACGCTACGGCGCGTCAGTCGTGTGGATCGTGATGTTCTTCGTCGGCACGCTCGCCGCCGGTTTGCTTTCTGTCGCTACGCCGAGGGGGCGCGCGATCCCTTTTGCAGCCGGCGGTGGATCTTAGCAACAAGCATCTCGACCGCTACCTCATTGTGACCGCCGCGCGGGACGATCACGTCTGCGTAGCGCTTGCTCGGCTCGACGAACTGGAGATGCATCGGCTGGACGGTCGAAAGGTACTGATCGAGAATTTCGTCTAGCGGGCGGCCGCGGCTGCGAATGTCGCGCTTGATGCGGCGGATGAGGCGAATGTCGGCGTCGGCGTCCACGAACACCTTCACGTCGCACAGCTCGCGCACCCGCTCATCCACCAGTAGCAGAATTCCGTCGATCACGACGACTTCCGGCGGCTCGATATGCCGCGTCTTCCCGGAGCGGAGATGCGTCACGAAGTCGTACTCCGGCTTGTCGATCGGCTTGCTCTCCGAGAGCTGTTCCATATGCCGGCAGAGCAGGTCGAAGTCGAACGCGTCGGGATGATCCCAGTTTAGCCGGCGCCGCTCGTCGAGGGAAAGCTCGGTGAAATTCTTGTAGTACGCGTCCATGTCGATGAACGCAACCGACGATGTCGGAAGCCCCTCCGCCACCTTTCGCGCGACGGTGGATTTGCCCGAGCCGGACCCGCCGGCGATTCCGATGATGAATGGCTTCACGTTGGTGAATGGAAGTTCTTCTCCCGGAGGGGCGGCGTCAATCGCGGCTGGCCGATTCGCCGATCGCATCCTAATTTCGCCTGGCGATTCCTCGATGCCCGCGTATCGCCGCGACATCAGCTGCGTTCACTCGTCAATCGGCCCTCGTCATGCGACTCAACCCGAAGCTGTTGGCAGCGGTTTGCCTCCTCGCCCCAACTGCGGCTTTCGCGCAGTTTCAGTCCTCCGAGTTCGACGCCTACGTCGAAAAGGGGATGCGCGACTGGGAGGTGCCCGGCGTCGCCGTCGCGATCGTACGCAACGATTCCATTCTGCTGCTCAAAGGTTACGGCGTCCGAACTGTCGGCAAGCCCGAGGTTGTCGATGCGAACACGCTCTTCGCGCTCGCATCCGACAGCAAGGCGTTCACGGGAATTCTTCTCGCCATGCTGGTGGACGACGGCAAGCTCAATTGGGACGACCGTGTCATCGACCACCTTCCCTCCTTTCAGCTTTTCGATCCCTGGGTGACCCGCGAGCTGACACTTCGCGATCTCATCACCCATCGCAGCGGGCTAGCGCGCGGCGACCTCCTCTGGACCGGCGGCTGGGATTACGACACCGGCGAGCTGCTCCGCAGGGTTCGCTTCCTCAAGCCCACCTGGAGCCTTCGCTCGCACTATGGCTACAGCAATCTGATGTACGCCGCCGCGGGCGAGGTCGCCAAATCGGTCACCCACAGATCCTGGGCCGACCTCATTCGCGAGAGGATTCTCATTCCGCTTGGAATGACGGCCACGACGACGACCGTTACAGTCCTCCCGAATCTCGCCAACGTCGCCAGCCCGCACGCGAAGGTTGACGACACTGTCCGCGTCGTCCGGTACACGAACATGGATCAGATCCCCGCGGCGGGCGCTATCAACTCCAGCGCCGCGGATATGGTGCGATGGTTGCGCTTCCAGCTCGACAGCGGCCGGGTTGGAGGGAAGCGGCTTGTGTCCGCGCGAAGCTTCCGCGAGACGCACACTCCGCAGACCGTGATGCGCATCGACTCCGCTTATCGCGCGATGAATCCCTTCACCCATCTGCAGAGCTACGCTATCGGATGGAACGTCTCCGATTATCGCGGCCGCGAGATGCTGCGCCACGCCGGCAATCTCTCCGGAATGGCGGCAATGGTCGGTCTTCTCCCCGAGGAGCGGGCTGGTGTCGTGGTGCTATCCAATCTCGAAGGCAACGCGCTCCGGGAATCGCTGATGTACAAGGCGTTCGACATGATCCTCGGCGCCCCTCCCAAGGACTGGAGCGGGGAGAATCTCGCCGAGGCGCGCGGAATCGAAGCAGCCGACAGGGAGCGCGAGCGTAGAAGGGACGCCGCGCGCGTGCGCGGAACGCATCCTTCGCTGCCGCTCGAACGCTATGCGGGCGCCTATGAAGATCCGTTCTACGGCTCGGCGAGCGTGACGATGTCCGACGGGCATCTCGTTCTCACTCTTTCGCCGAAATCCATCGGCGACGTCGAGCATTGGAACTACGACACCTTCCGCGTCGTGTGGCGTGACCACCGCGATGGAAAGGAGTTCATCTCATTCATTCTCGATCCCACCGGAAAAGTCGCGGAAATGAGATTCGCTTCCGGCAGCCAGTTTGCCGAGGAGACGCCTGTGTTCAGACGCGTTGAAAGGGCAGCGAAGTAGAAAAAGTGGAACGGGTCGTGCTCTCGGGTTGTATCAGACTCAGGAGATGACCATATGAAAACGCACCGACTTCTCGCTCTCGCACCCGCGCTGATCGCGTTCGCCTGCGGACCAATGCGCACCACCACGCTCAACTCTCAGGCGCAAACGACGGTGAAGGTGGACAACCAGGCCTTCCTCGACATGACGATATACGTCCTGCGCGGCGCCGAGCGCGTCAGGCTCGGGCTCGCGTCGGGGGCATCGACCGCCACATTCGTAATTCCCGCCGACATCGCGAGGAGCGCAACATCACTCCGCTTTGTCGCCGACCCTGTCGGGAGCTCGCGTCCGTCGATCTCCGAGGAAGTGAATGTGCGACCCGGCGACGAGGTCGTTATGCAGATCCCGCCGGGCTAGAGCGGGAATCCCGGCGCGGCTACCACGCTCAG
>JALYYD010000334.1 GCA_030946775.1 Gemmatimonadota bacterium | reverse complement strand
GTACCAGCCCTGGTATTCCTTCTCGTAGAAATCGTCCGGGTTTCGCTCGGCGATTTGCTTGATGAAATGGACGACTCCCTTCTGGTGATGGGCGCCGGTGGTTCGCATGAACGTGTCGTGCGAAATGCCGAGCCGTGCCCACATTTGCTCGAACGTCGCGGCCACCTCGTCCACCAGCTGCTGGGGCGTGACGCCGCGCGCAGCGGACGCCTGCGCGACCTTCTGGCCGTGTTCGTCCATTCCGATCAGAAAATAGACGTCATCTCCGCGAAGGCGTCGGTAGCGTGCGATGGCGTCGGCGCCGATTTTTTCGAACGCGTGGCCAAGGTGCGGGTCGCCGTTGGCGTAGTCGATTGCGCAGGTGAGGTAAAACTTCGTCAAGCTAATCCCGTCCGTCGTTCGACGGTCCGGGAGGCGTCCCGTTTCCGCCGCGGCCGCGGCGTCCACCGCGGCGCCCGCGCCGGCGCTTGCTGCTCGCGTCACGATCGGTCGCAGCCACCTGCCCCTCGACGATGAGCGCCGCCCTCGCAGGCGGCACTTCGTGCTCGGCGGTAAACAGCAGCTCGGGCGAGATCTCGTCGGCCGTCGTGAGCTCGGCGTGCGATTCGTCCTCGTCCTGCGCGGGAGCGGGAGCGACGCCGATGGCTCCCGTCTCCTGATTGTACTCACCGAGGGTAATCGTTCTCATCTCACCCTCTTCAAGCCGCAGCGTGACACGCTCGGAAAAAATATCGATCGAGACGACTTTCTCCTCGCCTTTCGCGGTAGCTACAACGCGTCCTTCCTTCGGGAAGCGCCTCCGGCTCTGCACGTAGAACTCGTGCTCGTAGCGCAGGCAGCACATAAGCCGCCCGCAGGCCCCGGAAATTTGCGACGGATTCAGCGACAGGCGCTGCTCCTTCGCTACTCCAAGATTCACCGGGCGCAGCTCAGGCAGCCACGACGCCGAGCAATACTGGCGCGCGCAGCGGCCGACGCCGTCGAGGCGCCGTGCTTCGTCCCGCACTCCAATCTGCTTCAGCTCGATTCTGGTTCTGAACATCGCAGCGAGATCGCGAACGAGATTCCGAAAATCGACGCGCTTCTCGGCGGTGAAGTAGAGCGTGAGTTTTTTCCGGTCCCACTGCCATTCGGCGTCGGAGACTTTCATACCCAGCCCGTTGCTGCGCACTTTCTCCATCGCCTTCTGCCGCGCCTCTTCGTTGAGCCGCTTCAGCTCGTCGAACTGGCTGCGATCCTTTGGCGTCGCAAGCCGAAGCGCTTTGCGGTCCGGCATCTCCGATCCGCAGCCGTGCGCGCAGCCGCCGCTACGCTTGGCGGCGAGGTCCCCGACGGCGTGTACCATTCCAAGGTCTTCGCCGCGCTCGACGTCAACGATCACCGCCGCGTTGAGCGGCGGCGGATCGGGGTAATCCCATTGGAAGAATTCCTTCCGGTTTCCCCTGAACGCGACTTCGACGAGGTGAGGCATCACTACTCGGACCATTGGCCGAGCCGCAGGAACTTCTGCCGGCGGCGGCGGACCAGCTTCTCGGGGCGGTACTTTCGCAGCTCCTCGAGGTGGCGGTTGAGAACTTTCTGCAGTGACTTCGCCGATGCTTCGTGGTCCGCGTGCGCGCCGCCGGCGGGCTCGGGGACGACTTCGTCGATCACCTTGAGCTCGAGCAGCTCCGGCGCGGTGATGCGGAGCGCGGTCGCCGCTTTTTCGCGCATCGCCGGACTCTTCGCGTCCTTCCAGAGAATCGCGGCGCAGCCCTCGACGCTGATAACCGAGTACACGGCATTCTCCATCATCAGTACGCGGTCGGCAACACCGAGCGCGAGCGCGCCGCCGGAGCCGCCCTCGCCGATCACGGTGGCAATGATGGGAACGGTGAGCTGGCTCATCTCGTAGAGGTTGCGCGCGATTGCTTCAGATTGCCCGCGCTCCTCCGCGCCCAGGCCGGCCCACGCGCCCTGCGTATCGATGAAGGTCAGCACAGGGACGTGAAACTTCTCGGCCAGTTTCATCAAGCGCAGCGCTTTGCGGTACCCCTCTGGGTGCGGCATTCCGAAGTTGCGCTTGAGCTGCTCCTTGGTGTCGCGGCCGCGCTGATGTCCGATGCACATCACCGTTTCGCCATCGAGACGCGCCCAGCCGCCGATGATGGCAGGATCGTCGCGGAACGCGCGATCGCCGTGAAGCTCGATGAAGTCAGTGAACGCGAGGCGGAGGTAATCGGCTGTGAACGGCCGCTTGCTGTTGCGGGCGACCTGCACGCGCTGAAACGGACTGAGATTCTTGTAAACTTCGTCACGCAGCTCGACGAGGCGGCGCTCGAGCGGAGCGATCTCCTCATCCATGCTGATTTGCCGCTCCGCCGACGTGCGCTTGAGCTCCTCGATCTGCCGCTCCAGCTCGGCGATGGGCTTCTCGAATTCCAGGGTCGTCGCTGCGCTCGCCATTCTAGCTCGCCCTCTTCAGTGAGACCGACGACTCGCCGAGCAGATCGCGGAGGGCGAGGAGGGCGCCGTCCACGCCGACGCGCAGCGATCTTGAGCGCAGACGCTCCATCCGGTCACCAGCGCTCCACCGCAGCTCGAGCTGGGCGTTGCCAGGATAGAGATCGACGATCGCGCGGAGGTCGCTGATTACGTCGGGGGTGAGTCCCATCGGCAGGTCAATTGCGAGGAGCATTTGTCCGCTGCTGCGAAGATCAGACAGGCG
This sequence comes from Gemmatimonadota bacterium, assembly GCA_030946775.1. Taxonomy (GTDB): domain Bacteria; phylum Gemmatimonadota; class Gemmatimonadetes; order Gemmatimonadales; family Gemmatimonadaceae; genus UBA4720. Next base: position 3,460 of record JALYYD010000334.1, on the reverse strand, counting down.
TTCGATCCTCTCGATGATGAAGGCGGGATTGTCCGACGTCTCGTCCCGTGATGAGAACGCTCCGCTGAGCAGGACGGGGATGTCCGTCTCGGCGTTCCTCTTTTCCTTCTCCCACGTATCGGGGAAAACGAGAACTTCCGCCGATCCCGAAAAATCCTCGACGGTAAGGCGCGCGAATTCCTTTCCGGATTTCTTGCTCAGCTGCGGTTTGATGGCGGTAAGAACGGCGGCGAGCTTCATCGGGCCGGCGCGCCATCCGCCGATGTCGGCGACAAGATGCGTGCGATTGAGCTCGCAGTCGGCGCGGAACGGCTCGAGCGGATGCCCCGAAATGTAGAAGCCAAGAATTTCCTTTTCCCGGGCGAGACGCTCCGACTCCTTCCAGGGTTCGACATTTGGCAGCACAAGCTCGGCGTGAACGATCGCGCCGGAGGGAGCGACCTGCCCGAACAGCGAGCCCTGACCGCTGATCAGCTCTTCCTGCTTGAGCGACGCCTCGCGGATCGCCGTATCGAGCGCGGAGAACAGCTGTGCGCGGTGTCCGCCGAGTGAGTCGAGGGCGCCGGAAACGATCAAGGCTTCGAGCACTCGCTTGTTGCAGATGCGCAGGTCGATGCGCTCGCAGAGGTCGAACAACGATTTGAATGGGCCACTTTTGACACGCGCTTCGATTATCGAGTCGATCGCGGTGCGTCCGACGTTGCGGATCGCGCCGAGCCCGAAACGGAGACGTGTCTCGCCGACGACGGTGAACTTGTAGCCGGATTCGTTGACGTCGGGAGGTAGAATCTCGAGTCCGGCGGTCGCAGCGCCCGGCACGGCAAGCTGCTTCGCTTCGCTGATGTACTTCACGACACTGTCAGTGTCGCCGATCTGCGATGAGAGAAGCGCGGCCATGAAGTCGGCGGGGTAATGCGTCTTCAGCCACGCCGTCTGGTATGAGATGATCGAGTACGCGACGGAGTGCGACTTGTTGAAGCCGTAGCGGCCGAATGTCTCGAGCTGGCCGGCGATGTCCTCGATGATCTTTCTGTCGAACCCGCGATCGACCGACTTGGTAATGAACTTTCCAAGCTCCTCGCGAATGAGCTCGGCGTCCTTCTTACCGACTGCTTTGCGGAGGATATCGGCTTCGGCGAGTGAGATTCCTGCCAGCGTCTGGGCAATACGCATCACCTGCTCCTGATAGGTGATGACGCCGTAAGTGCTGGAGAGAATCGGCTCCAACTCCGGAAGGACGTAGGAGACGGCTTCTTCTCCGCGCTTCCGCCTCATGTAGACGCGATGCATTCCGGCGTCGAGTGGACCGGGGCGCATCAGCGCATTGGAGGCGACGAGATCGTCGAAGCGGTCGGCGCGCATCGAGCGAAGCATGTCGGTGGCGAGCGGAGACTCGAATTGGAATACGCCGGCGGTCTTGCCGGCCCGCAGCAGGCGGTACGTTTCGGGGTCGTCGAGGGGGAGATTGTCGAGGTCGGGCGCGTCGCCGGTGCGGGCCCTGATACCGGCGATGGCGTCGGTGACGACAGTGAGGGTGGTGAGGCCGAGAAAGTCCATCTTCAGCATTCCGGCTTTCTCGAGCGCGTTCATGTCGTACTGAGTGACGACGATGGATTCGTCGGAGGACTCTCTCCCGCCGGCTCCCTTGGACGGGGCGGTGCAGATGGGGACGTAGTCGTCGAGCGGACCGGGGGCGATGACAATTCCGGCGGCGTGCACCCCGGCGTGGCGGGAGAGCCCTTCGAGCTTGATCGCGTAATCGAGGAGCTGTTTGTAGCGGGCCTTCTTCTCCTTCGTTTCAGTCGAATCGTCCTTCCGGACGTTGTAGAGATCCTTCACTTCCGGAATTCGCTCGATCGCCTCCTTCACCGTCAGGGAAAAGTTCGGCTGATTGGGAATCAGCTTGGCGAGCCAATCCGTTTCCGAGGGGGTGAAGCCGAGGGTGCGGCCGACGTCCTTGATGGCGGCGCGCGACTTGAGCGTTCCGAACGTGATTATCTGGCCGACTGAGTCGCGTCCGTACTTCTGGCGGACGTATTCGATTACTTCGCCGCGGCGCTCGAAGCAGAAGTCGACATCGATGTCGGGCATCGAGACGCGCTCCGGGTTCAGGAAGCGCTCGAAGAGGAGATCGAATTTGATCGGACAGACGTCGGTGATGCGCAGCGAGTAGGCGACGAGTGAGCCGGCGGCGGAGCCGCGGCCCGGCCCGACGGGAATGCCCTTGTCGCGCGCGGCCTTGATGAAATCCGCGACGATGAGGAAGTAGCCGGCGTACCCGGTGCCGGTGATGACCGCGAGCTCGTAGTCGAGACGCTCGCGGACGTTGGAGGGGAGCGGGTCGCCGTAGCGCGCGCGCGCGCCGGATTCCGCGAGCTGGACGAGGTAGTCGTTCTCGCTGCCGATGTCCGCGGGGAGCGGAAACGACGGAACGCGGTATTGTTTGGAGAGCTGTACGCCGGCTTCTTCGCCGATCTTGAGCGTGTTCTCGAGAACGTCGGCGCGCCCCGGGAATGAGTCACGGATCTCATCGGCGTTCTTGAAGTAGAGACCGTGGTCGTACTTCATCCGGTTGGTGTCGGTCCAATCCTTACCGAGGCCGATGCAGAGGAGGATGTCGTGCGAGTCGTGGTCTTCGTGCTTCAGGAAGTGTGCGTCGTTGGTGGCGACGACGGGCAGTCCGACCTCTTCGGCGAGCTGGAAGACGCGGCGGTTCAGATCGTCCTGATTCTCCGAGTGGTGCGCCTGGACCTCGAGGTAGTATCTGTCCTTGAAGACGTTGGCGTACCATTCGGCGGCTTCGCGGGCGGCCTCGAAGTTGTCGGCGAGGAGGTTGCTCGCTACTTCGCCGGCCATACACGCCGAGGAGACGATGATCCCTTCGTTGAACCTGGCGAGGAGCTCGCGGTCGACGCGTGGCTTGGAGTAGAAGCCCTCCGTGTAGGCGAGGGACGAGAGCTTCACTAGATTCTTGTAGCCGATGGCGTTCTGGGCGAGGAGGACGAGATGGTAGTACGGTTTTCCCCGGTCACCGCTGACGCGCTCGCGCGCGCGCCGATCTCCAGGCGCGACATAGGCTTCCATCCCGATAATAGGACGGATGCCCGCTTTTTTGGCTTTTTCCTGGAACTCCCAAGCCCCGTGCATATTGCCGTGATCTGTGATAGCCAGGGCCGGTTGTTCGAACTCCAGGGCCCTATTGATCAGGTCATCTATGCGGTTGGCGCCGTCTAAAAGGGAGTATTCGGAGTGGCAATGAAGGTGAACGAATGACACATAGTAAGAATATGCGACGCCCAATGTTAGCGATAGCGTTTCTCGCTCTGATAATGCTCTTTTTCGCCGCTCCGACCGCTTGCTATTTGAGCCGGGGCGCGTGGGAGGAAGCGAAGATTCTGAGCGGGCGTCAGCCGATCACGGAGATCATCGCGGACAGGCGGACGCCGGAGGCCGACAGGGG
>JALYYD010000288.1 GCA_030946775.1 Gemmatimonadota bacterium | reverse complement strand
TCTCGGCTCTGGCGGCGGCATCGACGTGCTTCTTTCGGCAAAGCGGGTCGGGCCGACGGGAAAGGCATTTGGATTGGACATGACCGACGAGATGCTCGCGCTCGCGAACGCGAACAAGGAACGCGCCGGCGCGACGAATGTCGAGTTCCTGAAGGGCGAGATCGAGAAGATTCCCCTCCCCGACAATTCGGTGGACGTAATCATCTCGAACTGCGTCATCAATCTTTCCGGCGACAAGCGGAAGGTTCTCGCCGAGGCGTTCCGCGTGCTAAAGCCCGGGGGACGATTCGCGGTTTCCGATGTCGTGGTTCGCGGCGAAGTGCCCGAAGCGGTGAAGAAGAATATGGAGCTGTGGATCGGCTGCGTTGCCGGCGCTCTGGAAGAGAATCAGTTTCTCTCTATGCTGAGCGACGTTGGATTCGAGCAGCCGAGCATCGAACCGACGCGCGTGTACAATGCGGAGGATGCCGCAGCGTTTCTCACCGGCAGCGGCCTCGATGCGAACGAGTTCGCGTCGCAGATCGATGGCAAGTTTCTGAGCGCGTTCGTTCGCGCTACGAAGCCGGCGGCGGCTGCTGCGGAAAAAACGTGCTGCGGGTCGGACTGCTGCGCGTGAGAGAACAGCGCGAGTCAACCGGCGAGGGGAAGGTGAGGCCGGGCTCGTCACGTGAGCTCGGCGCGGTGAAGCGTCTCCTCGCCGCGAACAAGCTGCCGGTGGACGGCGTTCCAGATTCGCTGCAAAACTTTCTCGTCGCCTTCGACGGGCAGAAAGTGATCGGCGCAATCGGACTGGAAGTCTTCGAGGACTCGGCGCTGCTCCGCTCCGCAGTCGTGGATGAGGCGGCGCGCGGAACCGGGCTCGGCGCGCAGCTCGTCGAGGGCGCGCTTGCGAAAGCGCGGGTGCTGCGCTTGCGCGACGTCTTTCTGTTGACGACTACGGCGGAGAAATATTTTCCGCGATTCGGCTTTGCTCCAGTTCCGCGCGAGACCGCGCCGCAAGACATGCAACAGTCGGCGGAGTTCACCGGCGCGTGTCCGGCAAGCGCGGTGCTGATGAAGCTCACGCGATGAAGGAACGTGCGATGACGGAAAGCGGAGAGGAGGTCGTGCGATGAAGCTCGCTCTGATATCCGACATCCACGCGAATCTTCCCGCACTGGATGCGGTGCTCGCCGACGTCGCGTCGCGCAGAGACATCGCGGCGACCTATCACCTCGGCGATCTCGTCGGCTACGCGCCGTGGCCAAACGAAACAGTCGCGCGTTTGAAGGCAGCCGGAATTGCCGGCATCGCCGGGAACTACGATTCAACCGTCGCGACCGACTACAAGCACTGCGGCTGCAAGTACGAAGATCCGGAACAGGAGAAGCTTTCGCACATCAGCTATGCGTGGACGCGGGAGAATGTATCCGCCGAGACGAAAGCGTTTCTCGGTGCGCTTCCCTTCCGGCTGGACATCGCGCCCTTTGGCGGACATATCGCAGGGCCACGCGTGATTCTCGTGCACGGCACGCCGACGCTGAACACGGTCTATTGGACGGAAGACCGTCCCGATTCATTCTGCATTCAGATGGCGAACATCGCGGGCGCGAAGAAGGGCGACACGATCGCGTTCGGCCACACGCATCTGCCGTGGCATCGCGAGGTTGATGGGATTCATTTCGTGAACGCCGGGACCGTCGGCCGTCCGAAGGACGGAGATCCGCGCGCAGGATACGTCCTCCTCAGCGTGACCGCTGATCGAACGTCGTTCGAATTCGTGCGCCTCAAGTACGATCTAGACCTCGCAGCGCGCGGGATCGAGGCGAGCGCGCTCCCCAACGAGTTCGCGAGGTTCATGCGGGGCGGGGCGAGGAGTTAGGGGTCGGCTCTTCCGGCTCGCAACCTGCGTAATGAGCGTGGCCGAAGCCCTTGCTCAGGTTGAAAACCGGCGGAGAAAAGCGTGTACGACCTCGACAACTTCAGCCTCACCGACATGACGCGGTGTGGCATAGATCTCAGACGAATGGGGAAGGACGCGTCCAGCGCCGAGGAGGCGGCTGTCCGCATCGTGAAATACCTGCACCAGAGCCTGGGAATCGGAGGCCGGGACGAGAGTGCGTGCGCGCTCGTCAGGTTTTATCTGACGGTTCCTTATTTGACCCTCCCCCAGGAGTTGCAGGAATTCGCGGATAAGCTCGTTGGGACGCGTGATCATGCCGCGACCATGAAGTGCCTCACGCTGCTGGCTACCGCGGGAGAACTTCCCGAATGGAATTCGCGGGAGAAGTCCGCCGGACATAAAGCGCTTCCCCTTTTGAGCGAAGAGAGCATTTCCCGCTCGCCAATGATATCTCAGCTGATCAGGCAGCTGGGCATTCCTGTAGCGCATCTTTTGGGGGATCGGCCGGACCTCGTCATCGACCAGGCGCAGCACACTTTCAACGTCTTTCACGTTCCCGACGCTCTGGGGAGCCAGCACATTCCGGCACAGGCGGATTTTGTAGTCCCCTTTGGTATCAAGTCTGTGATCGGCTTCGGCGGGATGCTTCCCAACGGCGAGATGTTCAGCATCATCCTGTTCTCGAAATCCCACATCCCGCGCGAGAGGGCGCAGCTGTTCAATACCCTGGCCTTGAACGCGAAGCTCGCCATCATGCCGTTCGACGAATCCCAGATCTTCGCCTGAATGCGCCGACTATGAGCACGCAACTGGAGATGCACGGCTCCGCCGAAGGGCTCGCGCGCGAGCTCAGAAACGCCCGGGCGGAAGTTTCGGCGCTCGAACAGCTCCTCGAAGTCCACGAGAAGACGTCGCTCGACCAGGCGACCCGGCTGGAGGAGCTTCTCGACGAGCGCAACCGCGCTCTGGAGAAGGTCGAGCGATCCCGCGAGGATCTGCTGCGCGTCTTCGAGCAGGCCCCTGCGGCGATTGCGTCCACGCTCGGCCCCGACCACATCGTGCAGTCCGCGAACGCAGAATACCGGAAGCTCATTGGAAACCGGGACATCCTCGGCAAACCCCTGCGACTCGCGCTTCCGGAAATCGAGAGCGAGCTGTTCGATCTGATGGATCGCGTCTTCGCGACCGGCGAGCCTTTCATCGGCACAGAGCTGAGCGCGCGAATCGACCGCGAGCTGGACGGGCGTCTGGAGGAAGGTTTTTTCAACTTCGTGTATCAGCCTCTGCTCGAACGCGACGGCAAGGTCTGGGGCATCATGATTCACGCCGTCGAGGTCACCGAACAAGTCACGGCAAGGCGGGCGCTGGAAAGAACCACCGAGGATCTGCGCCAGCTCACGACCGCGCTCGAGCGGAGCAACAAGGAGCTCGACCAGTTTGCCTACGTCGCGTCGCACGATCTCAAGGCGCCGCTGAGAGGCATCGCCAATCTGGCGCAGTGGGTGCAGGAAGACATCGGGGACAGGCTGAGCGGCGAGTCCGCGGAGCATTTACGACTCCTGCACGGACGGGTACAGCGAATGGAGGCGCTCATCGACGGAATTCTCACGTACTCGAGAGCGGCAAGAATGCGGAATCCATCCGAGCAAGTGGACAGCGGCGCCCTGGTGCGTGACATTCTCGACCTTCTCGCCCCTCCCCCATCCGTCGAAGTGGTCGTGGCCGAGAAAATGCCAATCGTATCCGCTGAGCGCGTTCCGCTTCAGCAGGTGTTCATCAACCTGATCTCCAACGCGCTGAAGTACGCCGCGGGGGAACATACCCGCCTCGAGGTGGGATTTTTGGAAAGGCCCTCGGAGTATGAATTTTTCGTCAGCGACAACGGTCCGGGGATCGCTCCTGAATTTCAGGATCGGGTGTGGGGGATTTTCCAGACGCTGGAGGCGAGAGACAAAGTGGAGGGAACCGGAATCGGGCTGGCGGTCGTCCGGAAAATCGTCGAGTCCCGCGGCGGCCGGGCGTGGGTGGAGTCCGAGGCCGGGAAAGGCGCGACTTTTCGATTTACCTGGCCCATAACCAGCGAGCCGCATCAATCAAATGACTGAACACCGAATGCTCAACATCCTCCTCGTCGAAGACGTTGAGGTGGACATAATGAACGTGAAGCGCGCGTTCCAGAAGAACAAGATCGCGAATCCGCTCTTTGTCGCGAACAATGGCCTGGACGCGCTGGCGATGCTGCGCGGCGGAGAGATTCCGCAGGAGCGGAGAATCATACTCCTCGACCTCAACATGCCGAGGATGAACGGCATCGAGTTCCTCCGCGAGCTGCGGAAGGATCCGAAGCTGAACCTCGCACCGGTGGTTGTGCTCACCACGTCCAACGACGAAAAGGACAAAATCGAGGCGTACAATCTGAATGTTGCCGGATATCTGCTCAAGCCGGTTACGTTCTCCAATTTCTGCGAAGTGATGGCCGCGCTGAACAAGTATTGGACGCTAGTGGAGATGCCCTGACAGCGGAGTCGCGAGAGGGAACCATTCGCGTACTGGTTATCGACGATGACTCCGTCGATCGGAAGATCGTGCGGCGCGCTATCACGGGCGGCGATCTCCCGGTTACGCTCGACGAGGCGGATTCCGCTGCAGCTGCCGCCGCGAAACTCTCCGAGCTGTCGTATGACTGCATTTTCCTCGACTATAACCTCCCGGGCACCGACGGCCTCACACTCCTGCGCCGGTTGCGCAAAGATGGCCTCGCGGCTCCGGTCATCGTGCTTACCGGACAAGGCGACGAACAGCTGGCAGTCGAGCTGATGAAAGCGGGCGCGAGCGATTACCTGAGCAAGACCCATCTTTCCCCGGAAAGACTGATTCACAGCCTGCGTTCGGCGGTGGAGCTTCACCAGGCACGACTGGAAGCGAGTCGTGCAGAAAACGATCTTAGAGCTGCCACTCAGCGATTCCAGCTCGCCGCCGACTCCGCGGCGGTGGGAACCTGGGATTATTCCGTTGCCAACGATGAAGCCGTCTGGGACAGGCGTGCTACGGAAATCTTCGGGCTGGAAGCAACGAATCGACCGCTTCCCCACAGCACATTCATCGCGCGTGTTCACCCGTCGGAACGCTCTGGAATCGAGACGGCGGTTGCGGCCGCGCTCGACCCATCCGGGTCAGGGTATTTCAAGCGCGAGTACCGCATCCTCCGGCCGGATGGGCGTGAACGATGGGTCGATGCGCGAGGCCGCGCGCTTTTCGACGGCGAAGCCGAGGCCCGGCACGCGGTCAGATTCATCGGCACGGTCCTCGATATCACCGACCGCAAGCGCGAGGAGGAAGCGCTCCGGGAGGAAGCTGAAATCGTAGAGACTCTCCAGCGAATCGGCTCTTCTCTCACCGCCGAGCTGGATCTGGAGAAGATCGTCCAGACTGTGACCGACGAAGCAACGCGCCTCACCGGGGCTCAATTCGGTGCGTTTTTCTACAACGTCCACAACGAAAGTGGTGAGGCCTACACTCTATACACCATCTCGGGAGTGGCACGCGAGGCATTCGAGAAGTTTCCGATGCCACGAAACACTGCCGTCTTCAACCCTACGTTCGAGGGAACATCAATCGTTCGGAGCGATGACATCACGAAGGACGAAAGGTACGGCAAGAATGATCCGCACTTCGGAATGCCCAAAGGCCATCTTCCGGTTGTAAGCTACCTCGCGGTCCCGGTGAAATCGCATACCGGCGAGGTACTCGGCGGTCTTTTTTTCGGCCACAAGGACTTTGCAGTGTTCACACAGCGCGCCGAGCGGATAGCGGTAGGAATCGCCGGCTGGGCGGCGGTAGCGATGGACAACGCGCGACTTTACCAACTGGAGCGGAGATCGAGGGGAATTGCCGAGGAGGCTAACGCCGCGAAGTCCAATTTCCTGGCAACGATGTCTCACGAGTTGCGCACGCCACTGAATGCGATCGGTGGTTACGCCCAGCTAGTCGAAGACGGGGTTTACGGCCCCATCGCACCGGGACAGGCGGATGCGATGCAGCGAATAAGAAAAGCGCAAGCCCACCTGCTCGCGCTGATCAACGACATTCTGAACTTCGCAAAGCTCGAAGCCGGCAAGACCGAGCTGGTGCTCGAGGCGGGTCCGGTCGGACGCACACTGGCTGAGTTGACGCCGCTCATAGAGCCGCAGTCCCGAGCCAAAAATCTGTCGTTCGCCTATTCGGCGCCGCCGGCGGACATCACGATCTCGATGGATCGCGACCGGCTCCATCAAATCATTCTCAATCTTCTCACCAATGCCGTGAAGTTCACGCCGGCCGGAGGCGAGATCACTCTCGATTGGTCGGCTACGGCATCGCAGGTTACGATCAACGTTCGCGACACAGGCATCGGAATATCCGCGGAAAAGCTCGGCAGAATTTTCGAGCCGTTTGTCCAAGTCGGACAGTTTCGCACCGACACGAACCACGGCGTGGGGCTTGGCCTGGCGATCAGTCGGGAGCTGGCGCGCGCGATGCACGGGGATCTGACTGCCTCGAGCACCGAGGGCGAAGGCTCCGTATTCACACTGACGCTGCCGCGCTGAGCGCGGCCTCCTACGGACGCCTGCGGTAGACCGTCACCCAGGCCCTTCTCGGGACTTGAGCCCCCGCGACTCCTCCAACGACACCGCCGCCGAGTCCGAAGACAGGAGCATACAAGTAGCCCAAGCCGCAGAGCCCAACCAGCTCATTGCCGCGACCGTCGTGGTAGCATTGAACGGTAAGCAGAATGTCCACGCCGATTCCGACAAGAGCACCCAAGCCCGCGCCCTGCCAAAGGTGATTTCCGGGAACCTTCACGCGTGCTTCGACGCGATCGAGATCACTGTAAGCGTAGGTCTCCGCTTTGCACGCAACGCAGAGCCGAACGCCAACCGAATCGGTTGAGTTCATCTCCACGCGTCCCGCCCGCCAATCGCTCTTAGCAGTCGGACGAAACCGGATCTGCGACCCGACTTGAAGATCCTGCGCCCGCTGTGCCTCAGCCGTCCGCGGCAACACGACCGCCAGTGCGAGCACAATCAATCGCGGAAAACGAAAAGCGGAGACCTTTAGGGTCTCCGCTTTCGTCGAGCTGTTTGCGAGTATCACCCGCACTCGCTGAAGCCGCAGACGTGGCACTTCACGCAGCCTTCCGCGAACTCGAGCTGCGATGAGCAGTCGGGGCAGGTCTGGATGAACGACTCGCCGCCGTTGTAAACGTCGAACTGCTGCATCTGCGCGCTCGCGTCGCCGGTGGTCTGCGCCACGGTAACCGGCTCCGTCGGAGCGGTCGTCGTCTTCGGAGTGGCGAGCAAATCTCCCTGCACGCCTTCCTTGTTCCGCCACCAGTTCTCGAGCACGATGCCTATCGCGTCCGGCACCGACATTACCTTGTTCGGCCCGAGCCCGACGACCTTGTCGGACGCGATGCCGCGCAGCTGGCGGTGCACCTCGCGCATCGGGATCCCCGAGCGCAGCGCAAGCGAGATCAAGCGACCCATCGCTTCGGCGTCGGCCATCGCCGCGCCGCCCGCCTTTCCGAGATTGATGAAGACCTCGAACGGCTGTCCCTTCTCATCCTCGGTGATGTTGAGGAACATCGTGCCGAGCGGGGTTTCCATTCTGCTCGTCGTGCCGCGAAGCGTATCGGGGCGCGCTCTCTTGGCGCGGCGGCCGAGGTTCTCCGCTTCGGAGTTGAACAGCGCTTCCTTGAGCCGCGAGATCTCCGACTCCAGCTCGGCGATCGTCCCGTGCAGATCGCCCGCTTCCTCGCGGGTGATCTTTCCTTCACGCTCGGCTTTCGCCTTGTCGGTGGCGCCGGTGGAAAGAACCTGATTGTCGCGCGAGCCGTCGCGGTACACCGTGACGCCCTTGCATTTCAGATCGTACGCGAGCTCGTAGATGGCGCGGACGTCCGCGGGAGTCGCTGCGTGCGGGAAGTTGGTCGTCTTGGAGATCGCGGAGTCGCAATTCTCCTGGAAGGCGGCCTGCATCCGGACGTGCCACTCGGGGGTGATGTCGTGCGCCGTCACGAAGACGCGCTGCCACTTCGCCGGAACCTCGTCGAAGTGGATGTGTCCCTGCTTGGCGATTCTCTCCATCAGGTCGTCGGAGTACCAGCCTTCCGATTTCGCGATGGCGGTGAAATCCTCGTTCACGTCCGGCATCATCGCGCCGGCCTGATTGCGCATAAAGGCGACGGCGAAGAGCGGCTCGATTCCCGACGAGCAGCCGGCGATGATCGAGATCGTTCCCGTCGGCGCGATCGTGTTGACGTTGCAGTTGCGCAGCATCTGCATCGGGCGGATGCGCTTCCCTTCCGCGTCGCGCGCGCAAGTCTCGTCCGGGCCCCAGATGGAACGCGCCCACTCGGGGAACGGGCCACGCTCGTTGGCGAGGCGCTCGCTCTCGCGCTTGGACTCGACGTCGATGAAGTGCTGCAGCTTGCGGCCGAACTCGACGCCTTCCGGCGTGTTGTAGGCGATGCCGAGGCGAACGAGCGCGTCGGCGAAACCCATCACGCCGAAACCGATGCGGCGAATTCTCTTCGACAGCGCGTCAATCTCGGGGAGCGGATACTTGTTGACGTCGATGATGTTGTCGAGGAAGTGCACCGACAGATGGATGTCGCTGCGCATCGCGTTCCAGTCGAGAACGCCGTCCTTCACGTAGTAGCCGACGTTGATCGAGCCCAGGTTGCACACGTCGTAAGGAAGCAGCGGCTGCTCGCCGCACGGATTCGTCGCTTCGTACGGGCCGACGTGCGGCACCGGGTTGTAGCGGTTCGCCTCGTCAATGAAGAAGCAGCCCGGCTCGCCCGTTCTCCACGCGCCGTCGATCATCTTATCCCACACCATCCGCGCGTCGAGCTGTCCCGCAACCTGTCCGGTGCTCGGCTCTATGAGATCGTATTCCGTTCCTGACTTCACCGCTTCCATAAACTTCGTCGTGATGGCGATGGAGATGTTGAAGTTGGTGATCTGCGTCAGGTCTTCCTTGCACGTGACGAAAGTCATCACGTCCGGATGATCGACGCGCAGAATTCCCATATTCGCGCCGCGGCGCGTGCCGCCCTGCTTCACCGCGTCGGTGGACGCGTCGTAAAGCTTCATGAAGGAGACGGGGCCGGAAGCGACGCCGGTCGTCGAGCGCACCATCGAGCCCGATCCGCGCAGCTTGGAGAAGCTGAAGCCGGTGCCGCCGCCCGACTGATGGATGAGCGCCATCGAGCGGAGCGTGTCGTAGATGCCGTTGTGTCCGTTGGAGAGCGAGTCCTCGACGGGGAGCACGAAGCACGCGGAGAGCTGGCCGAGGGGACGGCCGGCGTTCATCAGCGTGGGAGAGTTGGGCTCGAACCGGCGCTGGGTCATCAGCGCGTAGAACTCATTCGCTGTCGCGGTGACGTCTGCGTCAGTCGCGCCGTGACGGCGATCGGCTTCGGCGACGACGGAGGCGACGCGCCAGAACATTTCTTCCGGCTGCTCCGTCGGCTTGCCTGTCGCGTCCTTGATCAAGTAGCGCTTGCTGATCACCGTTTTCGCGTTGTCGTTCAGCTCGGCAACGCCGTCGGGGGGACGCACAGGCATAGACATTATTTACAACTCTCCGCTATGAAAAATGGTTGTCAAGCCGACGAAGACACCGCTCGAACACTGCTCTGCAAACTGAACCGGATCACGGCGGGGACGAACGCTACCCTTATACGTGAGTCCGCGCCAGTGAGCAGTTATCTCTATACACCACAACGGCTTAGGAAATCAACATCACGAAACCGAAAACGAGTGATCTTTCCACCGCAACCGGCCTTTGGGACGAAAAAAAGGCCGATCTGAAGCGGACCAGACCGACCGGAGCACGTGCGTCCCTGCAAGAATAATTTAACTAATTCCCCTGCCGAAATCACGCACTTTCTTTTCGAAGATTCGGTGGGGTGACGGCTCGCCGTGGCCATACCAATTCGACGCGCGCAGAGGCGCCGCGTCACACCTCTCTTGCTTGGAAACGCGACTCGGTTAAGCCCCTAGAAGGAGGTGCCAAAGGTCGCGTAAACCAATGAAGAGGGGGCGCGCAGCTCCTGTCGGTTCACTGTCGGGATGGCGATGCCTATCCTGACACGAGCGGCGTAGTCCAGCTGGATTCCCGTATCGATGTCGAGCTCCGCCCCAACCGACGACATCCACGGATTGCCGACATCGGAGGGGAGACACGCCCCCGCTCCACTCGCCGCCGCCGCGGGACAGTACGCCCGCCCTGCCTCGCCGAATGCGAGCGCCGACACCTTATCAATGAAGAGAGGGAGGTATCTGAAGCCGCGCGACGGCGCGAAGAGGGGCGCGCGATACTCGATTGTGCCGGCTGCGGCGCGGATGCCAGACTCCGCCCCGACCGGATATCCACGAACCCCGAAGGTTCGGCGTTGGCCGCCGATGTCGTATCCGCTCACGATCGCCACCGACGAACCGCTGACTCCGCCGGCGGAGAAACGCGAAGGATTGCGATCTCCCGCGATTCCGCCCGCGGCGCGAATCGCGAGCACGTGATGCGCGAAGCCCGGAAGATCGAGCGATTTGAATCCGCTCAGCGCGGCAACGGCGCTCGGGCTCGGTGCGCTCGCTCCACTTCGCCAGCGCTCGCGCAAAGTGGTCGAGAAGACGAGTCCGTCTTCCGGCGAGATCGATAGCGCGGGTCGCCGC
>JALYYD010000270.1 GCA_030946775.1 Gemmatimonadota bacterium | reverse complement strand
ACACGTTCGATTCGTCATCGGCGAGGGGGAGCGATTCCAGCTTGCCGCTTCGAACGTCCACGTTCTTATAGGAAGAGAGGCGCTTCTTCGCGGCGGAGAGCATCGCCGAGGATTCGTCTACGGCGATGACGTGACGCACGAAGGGGGAGATGAGCGCGCTCACCTGTCCCGTTCCGCATCCGAGGTCGGCCACGGTCCAGGTTGGCTCGAAGAGCGCGAGCAGCGCGGCGTCGGTGTGCTTGCCGAAGAGATCCGCGCGAAGGCGATCCCATTCGCCGGCACTGGATGAGAAGAACTGCTGCGACTTGGAAGTGCGCTGAGCGAGAACGGCGCGGGTGCGGCGTGCGTCCTGTTCAGCTCCGGTGCTTGTCGCGATCTGATCGCGCACGAGATGCCAGAGCTTCCGCGACTGCGTGTCCATCGAATCGGTCGCGAGGCGATAGAGACGGCTCGTTCCCTCCGAGCGGGAGGTAACCCAGCCGCCGGTGGAGAGGACCTTCAAATGATTGCTGAGCGTGGACTGCGGGAGCTGCATTATCGCGCGCAGCTCGTTCACCGTCAGCTCATTCCGCTCGAGTGCGAGCAGGATGCGGCTGCGGGTGGAATCGGCGAGGGCGTTCATCCTGCCGAACAGGGCGGAGTTGCTTAATCCGTTCATCCGGATGGAAAGATAAAGCCCTGCCGCCTGCGGGTCAAGGGGCGATCAGTGCGCCCTCGGCAGCTCCAGCCTAAACGTGGACCCTTTGCCCAACTCGCTCTCGACCGTCAGCTCGCCGCCCATCGCACGGGCTAGATCACGGCTGATCGCCAGGCCGAGTCCAACGCCCTGGCTCATCCGATTCAGCTTCTGGTGAACCTGTACGAACGGGTCGAAGATGCTCTCGAGCTTGTCCTCCGGGATACCGATGCCGGTGTCGGTTATTTGGACGACGACTCTTGCGTCCTGAGCGCCGCACGCGAGCGTGATACGGCCCTTCGGCTCGGTGAATTTCACCGCGTTGCTGAGGACGTTGAGCAGGATTTGCTGGAGTTTCTCCCGGTCGGCCATCGCATACACCGGTTGGCGGCAATCCTCAAAGTGGTACTCAATCTCCTTGGTCTCGAGCTGGGGCAGTATCATCGGCTCGGTGTCGCGCACTGTGTCCTCCACGCTGACCTTGGCAATCGTGTACTCCACGTGGCCGGCGTCCAGTTTGGCAAAGTTGAGGACGTCGTTGATGAGCCGCAGCAGATGCTGCTGGCTGCGCTTGATGCGGACGATGTCTTCGGTTTGCTCGGGGGTCAGTGGTCCACGCAGTCCCAGCTCGAGAAGATCCGCATAGCCGCCGATCGCGTTCAGCGGAGTCCGCAGCTCGTGGCTCATGCTGGCGAGGAATTCCGATTTTGCCTGATTCGCCGCCTGCGCCTCTTTGGTCCTCTCCATCAGCTCCGCCGTCGCCGCTTGCAGTTCTTCCGTCTGCGCCTCGAGCTCGGCGGTGTTTTCCTGCAGCTCCGTCTCGACGATTTTGCGCTCTTCGATGTCGATGGCGATTCCCACCCAGCGGACGATCTCGCCGCGCTCGTTACGGATTGCGCGGCCACGGCTGAGGAATGAGTGGTACGCTCCGTCGGCCCGGCGAATGCGAAATTCGATTTCCATCTCCGCACCCGTCTCTACGGACTTGCGCCACGCGGCCACGACGCGGTCCCGGTCCTTGGGGTGGATGACGTCCACCCACTCCGCGCCGAGACCCCGCCCCGCGGCAAGTCCGGTGTAATCGTACCAGTACCTGTTGGTATCGATGATCGCTCCCGCCGCGTTCGCCGACCAGACGATTTGCGGTGATAGCTCGAGGAGGCCGGTCCACCGGCTCGCTGCCTCGACTCGCCAGCGCTCGAATTGCGTGGCGATGAGGGCGACAAAGAGCAGGGAGAGGCTCGAGATGGCGACGATGACCCCGAGGTTCCTGTCGTGAAAAACGAAACCACCGGCGGATACGACCGGTGAGCCGTCGTCGAAAAATGTCGTGGCCGCCATCCCGGTGTAGTGCATCGCGACGACGGCCATTCCCATCAGCACGGAGGCGGCGCCGGTGCGGATGAAGGACTCCCACGAGAACGATCTCGCGCCGAGCAGACGCCGCGTGATTATGAGGGCGGCGAATGATACGACGATCGCGACGACCACGGAGAGGCCGACCAGGCGCGAATCGTAATGGACGGAAGCGGGCATTCGCATCGCCGACATTCCGATGTAGTGCATTCCGGCGATGGCAGTCCCCATCAGCACGCTCGCCGCCGGAATCACGAGAGGATTGAGCGTCGCGCGGTCGAACACGGCGAACGCAAGGGCGCAGCCGGCCACCGCGGCGAGCATCGAGAGCAGAGTGACGCCGCCGTCGTATGCGACCGGAACTTCCATCTTCAGCGCCAGCATGGCGATGAAGTGCATGCTCCAGATGCCGAGCCCCATTGATAGCGCGCCGCAGGCGAGCCAAGCCAGCCGGCGCCGTCCTCTGGATTCACGGACGCGCTGCGCCATCTCGATCGCGACGTACGCCCCGGTGATGGCGACTACGATCGATAGAACAACGAGGGCGGCGTTGTAGGACTTGTCCATTTATCAAGCTCCCCGGGGAGCCGGCGAGAACTTAAGCCTACTTCTCTTTGGGGACTATTGTAATTCCTCCGCTCGGTTCTACCACCGCGTGCTTGATCTGGTCGAGGCTCTCGAGGCCCTGCTTGTCGCGGGCGGCAGAGAGGATGTCGCCCTTGTCCACGCGCTCCTTGCGCATCGAGTCGTGCTGGAGCTTCCCGTCGGCGATGACGAGCACGGGACATCCGTCGAGGATTTTCTCAACAAGTGGGAAGCGCCTCTTCCATAGTGAAAGCATTATGTCGAGCCCGACCAGTGTGATCACCAGCAGCGCGGCGTTGGTGAACGAATAGTCGGAGGTGATCATCGCCTGCTGAATGCCTTCGCTAATGATCAGGATCAGCACCAGATCAAATGCGGTGAGCTGCGCGAGCGCCCTGTTTCCCGCAATGCGGAAGACAACCAGCAGGAGGAGATAGATCGCGGCGGCGCGAATTACTGAATCCACGATTGCACCTCGTCAGGGATAAGCGAATTGTGAAAAGCTGTAGGACGGCCCGTTCGTCAAGCCGAGCCCGCCGTGGATTCTCCACAGCGTACGGTTGTCCATCTCGAATGTGATTCGCGCCGGGGATGAGCCGGGCTGCGCGCGGAAGCTGTACACGATCCTGTCTGCGAGCACCCGCGTCTTGTCGGGTTCGGGAGTGATGCCGTTGATTTCCATCTCCGATAGCCAATGCCGGTCGATCCAAAGCTCGACCGTCGAGTCGGGACGGATGGCGCTCCCTGCTACGTAGAGCGTGAGCCGGGTCGGCGCGTTCAAGCGGAGGAAGCGGTCGTAGTCGGCGCGAAGTGGGCGGCGTCATCGCCGAAGTGTCCGTTCGAGAGCGGGCCCTTCCCGAAAACGCCAAACAGGGCGGCGATGCAGACCAGGATCATTATCGCCCAGCCGACGCGCTGAACCATCCACGTCCGCCGCTGGAAGTTCATATCTTCCGCGATCCCCAGCGTGTCCGAATCGTAGGTCTTGGCCATTGAGAATCTTCGCCAGTGGAAATGGGCTGATAGGGTCGATTGCCCACCCGTAATGCACAATTGGTGCAAGCACGGCGGGAGGCGATTCGTTTGGTGTAAATTCCCTCGATGCGGCCGCATCCGATCACCGACGACTCCGGTTCGCCCGCGCCCCCGGCGGCGCGCGACAGCATCGAGGCCGCGCTGTCGAAAGTTTCTGCTGACGCACTCGATGGCCTGCCGGAGCCGCTCACGACTGTCGTTCGCTACGCACTAGCCGGCGAAGGGAAACGGTTCCGGCCGATCCTCTCCCAATACATATATGAAGCGTGCGGCGGCGCCGGTGACATCGCATCCATCGCGTTGTCAGTCGAGCTCATCCACACGTACTCGCTCGTCCACGACGACCTGCCCTGCATGGATGACGACGACGTTCGCCGAGGCCGTCCTACCGTCCACCGGAAGTTTTCGGCGCGCGATGCGGTGCTCGCCGCGGCAGCGCTGATCCCCATCGCGGCCCGTTCGATTTTTCGCGCCGGCAGGGAGCTCGGCTACTCCGAAGCGAAGTGCGGCGCGATAGCGCGGACGGTGCTCTCGAGCGCCGGCGCCGGCGGAATGATCGGCGGCCAGCTGCGCGATTTGAACGCCGAAGGGCAATCGCTCTCGCTCGATGAAATGGAATCGCTCCATTCGGCGAAAACCGGTGAGCTGATTCTCGCTTCAGCGATTATCGGAGCGATCGCCGCCGACGCGGATGCCGGCACTCTCGCCGCGGTGGAGAAATTCGCCCGCTCCGTTGGGCTGGCGTTCCAGATAATGGACGACGTGCTCGACGAGACATCGTCAACCGCTACACTGGGCAAGACTGCCGGACGGGACGCTGCGCTCGGGAAAAGCACCTATGTATCCCTGCTCGGAGTCACGCGGGCGCGGGAGCACGCCGAAGAGGTCGTGAAAGAGGGAACCGCAGCCCTCCTGGGGAGGGGTATTCTTACCGCAGACCTTCTCGAAGTCGCTAATTTCATTCTTGCCCGAAATGCCTGACGAAACGGAATCCGTGTCCATACTCGACTCCATCAATTCGCCCCGCGATCTCAAGCCGCTCTCGCGGAATGAGCTGCGACAGCTCTCCGCCGAGATGCGTGAGCGCCTGATCGAAGTGTGCTCGGTGACGGGCGGCCACATCGGCGCCGGACTCGGCGTCGTCGAGCTGACCGTCGCGCTCCACGCCGTGTTCGATGCGCCGAAGGATCAAATCGTCTGGGATGTCGGGCACCAGGGCTATCCGCATAAGCTGCTCACCGGACGAGCGGGCGAGATGAGCCGGCTGAGGCAGGAGGCCGGGATCTCCGGATTCCTGAAGCGCGCTGAGAGCGAGTACGACGCATTCGGAGCTGGTCACGCCGGCACGGCGATCTCTGCCGCGTACGGAATAGCTGCCGCGCGCGACATCAACGGAGATGACTACGACGTCGTCGCGGTGCTCGGCGATGGCGCGCTCACTTGCGGTCTCGCGTACGAGGGATTGAACAACGCCGGGGCGGGCGATCGTGATTTCATCGTCATCCTCAACGACAACGAGATGTCCATCGCCCCGAACGTCGGCGCGATGTCGAGGTATCTCACCTCGGTGCAGCGGAATCCTCTCTACAATAGAGTGCGGTCCGCGATAGGGAACGTGGTGGATTCGGCGCCCGGTCCGCTGTCAGCGGTGGGCACGCTGGTGCGGAAGTGGGAGGAATCGATGAAGTCGTTCCTCACCCCCGGCGTTCTCTTCGAAGAGCTTGGCTTCCGCTACTTCGGACCAATCGACGGGCACGACATCGACGCGCTCGTGGACACGCTCGAGGGGGTCAAGAATCTCAGCGGTCCGCGACTCGTTCACTGCATCACGCAGAAGGGAAAGGGGTTCCCGGCCGGCGAGCACGTCGAGAAATGGCACGCGCTGCCGCCCGGCCACGATCCGGCGACAGGGAAGCAGCGGAAGGTCTCGTCGGCGAACTCCGCATATACGGCGGTTTTCGGCGAAGCGCTCGTAGAGCTGGCGAAGGACAATCCGAAGATGGTCGCGATCACCGGTGCGATGCCGAGTGGAACGGGGACGGGCGGGTTCGCAAAGAAATACCCTGACAGATTCTTTGACGTCGGAATCGCCGAGGGTCACGCGGTGACCTTCGCCGCGGGATTGGCGACGAAGGGGATCCATCCTGTGTGCGCGATCTACTCGACGTTCCTGCAGCGCGCGTACGACAACGTCATACACGACGTCGCGATTCAGAACCTGCCGGTGATTTTCGCGATGGACCGGGCCGGTCTCGTCGGCGAAGACGGGCCGACGCACATGGGTTTGTACGACATCGCGTATATGCTCGCGGTTCCGGGGATGGTCGTGACGGCGCCGAAGAACGCGACGGAGATGATTGGTCTTCTGAAGAGCGGGCTTGCTCGCAAGGAAGGTCCGTTCTGCCTTCGCTATCCGCGTGACGCAACGCCGGAGACGGTTGGGCCGGTGGCCTCGATCGCGAAAATTCCGCACGCGAGCTGGGAGATAGTTCGCAAGCCGCAGGGCGCGAGGGATGGCGGGGAAGGAATCGCCATTCTCGCCGTTGGAACGATGGTGCTTCCGGCGATCGCGGCGGCAGAACTTCTCGCTGCCGATGCGCCTGTCACCGTCGTCAACTGCCGATACCTCAAGCCGCACGATGAGAAAATGCTCGAAGCGATTCTCCGTGACAACAAGAAAATTCTCGTCGTCGAGGAGGGAACGGTCGTGAACGGCTTCGGAGCTTATATGTCGTCGATCATCGCCACGCTCGAGCCGTCGGCTCACGTCATTGCGCACGGAGTTCCGGACGAGTTCATCGAGCAGGCGCCGAGGGCGAAGCAGCTGGCCTCGGTGGGGCTCGACGCAGTGGGAATCTCGATGCGGGTGCGGCTCGCGTTCGGAGTCGGACCTGCGCGCAGCTCACGCCTCAAGGCGGTGTAATGCGACTAGGGGTCATCGGTCACAAGGGCTACAAGGAGCTTCCCGAAATTCTGGAGACGCTTTTTCGCGTTTCTGCCGCGCTTGGTCTCGACCTTTCATTCGAGGACGAGATTCACGACGCGGCCGGAAAGGGGAAGCTTCTCAAGTCTCCCGATGACATCGACGTACTCCTCACGCTCGGCGGAGACGGCACGCTCCTCCGCGGCGCCCGGTGGCTGGACGGCCGTGACGTTCCCATTCTTGGCGTGAATCTCGGCCGCCTCGGCTTCCTCACCAGCTGCGGGAGCAGTGACCTGGAGACGTCGCTCAAGGAAATCGTGGCCGGGAATTTCTCAGCCGAGCCGCGAATGGTTCTGAGCGCGGTGGCGACTGACCAGACCGGCGCGGTGAAGCACGAGTGGCGCGCGCTCAACGACGTCGCGCTGCACAAAGGCGGATTTGCGCGAGTAGTGCGGCTCAAGATTTCGATCAACGGCGACGCGATTGGAACGTATGCGGCTGACGGAATCGTGATCTCGACGCCGACCGGCTCGACCGGATACAGCCTGTCGGCGGGCGGGCCGGTCGTGGTGCCGACGGTCGAATCGATCATCATCACGCCGATCTCCGCGCACACGCTTGCGATCAGGCCGCTGGTGATTCCGCCCGATGCGGTGGTCACAATCGAAGCGGCGGACAGTCCGACGGAGCTGCTCGTAACCGTGGATGGCCAGGTCGGCACGCGTCTGATTCAGAACGAGCAGTTGAGCGTGCGGCGCGCGAAATCTCCGGCGCGCATCGTCCGCTTTCCGGGGACGACGTTCTTCGAGCGACTGAGGGTGAAGCTCGGCTGGGGAGGGCTCCCCGAGCGCGACCTGCCGCGCACATGCTGACTGAGCTCCGGATCAGGAACTTCGCGATCATCGAATCGCTCGCCCTTCCGCTGGAGAAAGGGTTGAATGTCCTTTCCGGCGAAACGGGCGCGGGAAAGTCCATCATCGTCGGCGCACTCGGACTTCTCCTCGGAGACAGGGCGAATGCCGATCTGGTGAGAACCGGCGCCGAGAAAGCGACGGTGGAGGGAGTATTCGACGTTTCCGGCGCGCCAGGGCTGGCGGCCTTCGCCGACGAGCGCGGGATCGAGATCGAAGACGACACGCTGGTTCTCAAGCGCGAAGTGACATCCGCCGGCCGCGGCCGGGCGTGGGCGAATGGCGCGACGGTGACGGCGGGCGTGCTCGCGGAAATCGGTAGGAAGCTGGTAAATCTGCACGGGCAGCACGACGCGCAGACACTTCTCGATTCCGAATCGCAGCGCGAGATACTCGACGCGTTCGGGAGCGGCGAGGGCCAAGCAGTGAAGGTGCGCGCCGCTTACGACGCGCTTTCGCTGGTGAATCGGCAGATCGAGATGCTCACCACCAAGCGCGGTGACATCGAGCGCCGCGCGGATTATTTGCGTCACGTGGTTGACGAGATAGAAAAGGCGCGCCTTTCGCCTGGTGAAGACGTGAAGCTGGAGGACGAAGCACGGCGCCTCGAGAACGCCGACGAGCTGCGCACGCTGTCCACCGGCCTGAACGATTTGCTCGCCGGCGACGAGCAGGGTGCTCTGCACCAGCTCGACGCAGCGCGGCGGACGCTCGCCGGAATCCTGCGCATCGATCCGTCGGCGGCGCAGATGCAGGAGCTGCTCGACACCGCGTACTACGCGCTGGAGGAATTGTCGCGAGCGGCGGACGCGTACTCAGGCGAAGTAGATCTCGATCCATCGCGTCTAGGCGAAGTGCGGCAGCGTCGGGAACTTTTGTACGGACTCCTCAAGAAATACGGACCCTCGCTCGACAAAGTGATCGAGACCGGGACGAATTCGCGAACGGAGCTGGACACTATCGACTCAGCCGGATTCGATCTCGCCGCGCTGGAGACGAGACGGCGCGAGGCAGAGAGCGCCCTCGCGAGGGAGGCGGCGAAGCTTTCCGATCTTCGCGCTTCGGCGGCGAAGAAGCTGGCGAAGTCGGTGGTGCCGCTGTTGAAGGAGCTCGGAATGCCTGACGGAAAGTTCAGCGTCGCCCTGATTCCACGCGATACGATCGCGGCGGACGGCGCCGAGGCGATCGAGTTCAGGGTCTCGCTGAACTTGGGGCACGAAGAGCGCTCGCTCTCGCGGGTGGCTTCCGGCGGCGAACTGTCGCGCGTGATGCTGGCGCTGAAGACCATTCTCGCCAAGCTCGACGCAGTACCGACGCTCATCTTCGACGAAGTGGACGCCGGCATCGGGGGACGCGTCGGACTTCAGGTGGGCGACACACTGCGCAAAGTCGCGCGTGACCATCAGGTGTTCGCGATCTCGCACTTGCCGCAGATCGCGGCGCGGGCGCACCATCACATTGTTGTCTCGAAGGGCGCGAAGGGCGGCGTCACCACCGCCGACATCTTGATCCTCGATGGTACCGACAGGGTCGCGGAGATCGCGCGGATGCTGGGCGGCGATCCGGAGAGCAAGGTGAGCCGGGCGCACGCGAAGGAGCTGCTGGAGAGCTCAGCCACCAAATAAAAAGCAGCCGGCTTTCGCCGGCTGCTTTTATTTCACGAACCGTTCGCGAAGACTACTTCTTCGCTGCCGGCGCGTCGCTGCCGCCGAAAATCCTGGCGTACAGTCGAAGCTGAATCTGGTCGATAAAGAACTTCGGCTGATTTCCGCCCGAGCCCTTCGTCGTCTGCTGGTGGAGGAAGGTCACTTCGAACGGGATCTTCGCCTTGCCCTGCTCAAACGCGTACACGTTGGAATAGGAGATGCCCCCGCCGAAGCGGCTCTCTGTCTGCTCCGTCTCGAGATTGAGCGTCGCCGCGTTGATGGTGATATCGGCGAAGCCGGTGGTCGCGGCAGGGATGGCGAATGAACCGGTGTAGTGATCTTCCGACTTGTGGCGGTAGATGTACTGGCCCATCAGGCCGAAATACTGGTTCACGACCCAACGCGGGTTCGTCTCGAATTCGAGCGTATTGCCGAGGGCGCGGTTCACCTGCTGGCGGCGATAGAGTGGCGCGAGCTCGAGGTTCGGAAGATCGATGATGCGCATCGTCTCCTTGTCCGCGAGCGGGTGGTTGTAGCG
>JALYYD010000241.1 GCA_030946775.1 Gemmatimonadota bacterium | reverse complement strand
TCACTACCCCGCTGCGGAGCGCGATAGCGTTGAGTGCCTCGCTCCCCGCCGCCGCCAACAGAATCGATCGCCCGATTCGCATTGGCCAAAAGCTAACACTCACCGCAAGAGCTCCGCCTCGCATCGCCAAAGCGGCCGAGACCATCTCACAACCACGTCGCCCGTGGCGCGCGAGGGTGGATCAGCGCAATTTCGTCATACGGCAGGGGGACCACGGCGATCGTCCCGACTCCACTCTAAGGGAGGTGAACGATGACCCACAGACGCAACTTCATCGCACAGCTGGGTGCGCTCGCAAGTGTTCTTGCCGTTGATCCCGACGAGCTACGGGCGGCCACCGTTTCGAGTGTTTCGCCTTGGGATACATCGTGGATCGATCGGCTCAATTCCGCCCGGTTCAAAGCTGTGTTCAACGCCAGCGACATCGGCGACGGCGCGGCGATGAACTACGCTTCGACGTTTCTCGACCACTTTCACGAAGTGCATGCTACTGCGGATCAGCAAACGCGCCCCGTCATCGTATTCCGCCGGCTCGGCACGCAGATGGCATTCAACGATCTCCTCTGGGATCGCTACGCTATCGGAGAGAGTCTCAAGATTAACGATCCGGCGACGAACGCTCCGGCAAAGCGAAACGTCTTTTGGAAAAAGGGAGACGGCGCTTCGCCGCAGGAATCATCATCCACGATTCGGACGCTCATTCGGCGCGGGTTGATCAGTCTCGTCTGCAACTTCTCGGTCACCAACTGGTCGAGGCGAACTGCCGAAGCTCTGAATCGCAGCGGTGACGACGTCGCAGCGGAAGTACGCGCGAATCTGGTCCCCGATGCCATCCTCGTTCCATCGGGAATCTACGCGCTCATTCGCGCCCAGAATGCCGGCTGCGCATATATGCCTGGGACCTGAGCCGCGATGTCGCGCGGGAGCTAGCTTGTTGAGCCAGTGCAAAAGCGCGGCGCACCCGGTACCCCGCGGTTGCGGCATAGCCGCCGTGCCGTAATGTTGGGAGTGATGCGGTCACTCCTCAAGTTCCTGACAATCGTGGCCGGCCTGGCGTTTGGCGGCGTTGCCATTCTCTTCGCTTACCGCACGCTGCGGCCGGAGCCGGATACCTGGCACGTTGCCGGCCCGGTTGGGCGCGATTCCCTCTCCCGCGCTCTCCGCAAACGTATCGGTGCCGCACCCGACACGATGGAGAGCTGCGGTCCGCGCCGCGTCCGCATCGTATACGTGAACGCGCCCATCGATCCCAGGTTCCCCAGCGGGGCGCCGCCGGTCACCGCCGGACGGCGCGACCTCACATCGGACAACCGGGACAGCAGCCTCTCGGATGCTCACGAACACGTAGCCGAGCTCGTCGCACTCGTGGCCTGGATCGCCGGTGCGAGGCGCGATGCGATCGATACCATTTCGATCAAGCTCGTGCGTACCCGGGGCGAATACGCCGAGTTCGGGAATCACAACTTCATTCGCAATCCGCGGGAGCTGCGAGGCGGACTGACGCCGATCGGCGCCGGCGCTCTCGCGTGCGTGACGATCCCCCACTAGGCTCTTCGCAGCGAAGTCACACGGGCTCGTCGGCGCTCGGGCCATACATCCCGGGCACGGGGATTCCAAGCAGCCGGTAATAAACCCCGAGCTGCGCTCGATGGTGGATGATGTGATTGATGAGCAGCGTCCTCATTAGCGCGCTCCGCTTCCCCGCGACGAGCACTTTGTCGCCAAAACGCAGCGTCCAGTTCCTTTCCAAATCCTCGGCGGTGGCTGTCTGAAGTATCGTCCTCAGCCGGGCGACGTTTTCGTCGAACGAGGCGAGGAGCTCGGCGCTGTTCTTCGCCGGCTCCTTCCTTTCACGCGTCGATACGTCGATTTCGTCCTGCTCGAGCAGAAAAGCGCCGACCTGCGGCAGCTGCGCGATGTGTGTCGCGAGTGGGCCGAGCGCCATCGACTTTTCGTGCGGCTTCCAGTCCACTTTCCCCTCCGGATATCGCTCCAGAATCCGCCGTGTCGAGGCGAGCTCGCTATCGAGCTCGGGATATAGAAGAGCGACGGGAGATTGAGTGGACATTTGCGCTACCTCAATTGCAAGATGGAAGGCTGAAGGTTCCGGAGGGGAGAACGATCGCCTTTCTTCCCCTCCCGACTATCACCGTGTTGTAGGAGCCAAGCTCCTCGACACTCAGTTTCTTCCACGCCGCCGCAACGGTGGCGAGCTCGCGGCAGGTGGTCGCGAAAGCAGCCAGCGCTCCGGGGGTCGGAGCCATATCGCCGAGGTCCTGCGAATTCAGCTGCTGCACGAGCGCGTCGTTGATGGCGCGGAAAGTCGGCGGTGGAGTCTGACCCGGTCCGCGCCGTCCGCGTGCGGCATCGAGGCCGGCGACGGTGTCGAGACGCGCGATGATCACTGCGGCCTGCGCCGAAATGGAAGAATCGGGACTGACACCAGCAGGGAGTGGCGCACGCAGAAGGTCACGCAAGTCGCGCGCGATCCGGTTGCCAACGAACGACGCCTCAATGCCCTGCACGATCCTCATCTGCAGATCGTGTTGCGCGCGAAGTGCGTCGAGCGTCGCCGCGGAGCGAGGATCGTTCGTTAATGTGAGCGGCTGCGTGTAGCTGCGGCCATTCACGGTCAGCTTCAGCGTGTAAGTCCCCGGCAGCGCTAACGGCCCCTCGGGAGACGGCGGTGTCTCGCCTGGATTGGCGTTGATCTCGAAAGAGTGGGTGAATACGTCCGGCGAATCGTAGCGCAGATCCCAATTTGTGCGATTGCCTCCAACGTTCTTGGAGAGCGGCTTCGGCTGCTCGACCCAGAAATTCGGATGCGGCGGCCGAGCGAGCTCCTTGACCGGAGTGATGGGTGCGCTGGAGTAGTGTCGCACCAATGCGCCCGATGCGTCGATAACTTCGAGCGTGATGTCGTTCGCGGGCGCTCGTCCGAGCCAGTAGTCAATGCTTGCGCCCGGAGGCGGATTCAGCGCGTGCGCTGCCTCGGGCGGAAATGGAGTATCGTAGCCGATGTTGCGGCGGACGCGCACCGCATCGCCGGGCTTGAACAGCCGCGCCGACTCCGCGGCGACGGACGGCGCGAGCTCACGCAGCATCGTGTAATTATCGAGTACCCAGAAGCCGCGGCCGTAAGTCGCCACGACGAGATCGTTGTCCTTGATCGTAAGATCGCGGAAGGATGTAGTCGGGAGATTGTTCCGCAGCGGCTGCCAGCTGTCACCGTCGTTGAACGACACGTAGATGCTGCTCTCCGTTCCGGCGAAGAGCAGCCCCTTCCGCTGCGGGTCCTCCCGGATGAAACGGGCAAAGCTCCCGCTCGGCTCGTTCACCGGCAGCCCGTTCGTGATCTTCGTCCACGTCTTTCCGTAGTCGGCCGTGCGGAAGATGTACGGCGTGTAGTCGCCGGAGCGCATTATCATCGCCACCGCGTACGCGGTCGCGGCGTCGAAGTGCGAGGCCTCCATCGAGAACATCTCCGCCCGCCACGCGTACGGCAGATTCGGAACGCTCGCGTCGGACCAGGTCGCGCCGTTGTCACGAGTCACCTTGATGAGACCGTTGTTGGTTCCGACCCAGATCGTTCCCTGTGCGACGGGAGACATCGCGATGGACTGGATTGTTCCGCCGTTGGCGGGAGTCGCGCCCGGCGCCGTCGGCGGCGCATCGGCGCGAACGCCAAGATCGGGACTCATTGCGGTCCAACGCGCACCGCCGTCGACTGTTGACCACAGCGACTGAAACCCCGCGACCAGCATTCTCGGATTCCACGGCGCGAACTTGATCGGCTGATCGTTGTTGGCGCGGAGCTTGAGCGTCGGATCGATCTGCGGGCTGACGTTGATCCACGTTTCGGTCGGATAGGAGATCCGCGTGATTCCATTTCCGCTTCCGTAAACAGTGTTGGGATCGAGTGGATCAGCCACGATCGTCCCCCACTCCCAACCGGGAACCGGATTCCAGTCGAGCATGGTGATCGCGCCCAGGTTTCCGCGCGAGCGTGTGCGGATCGCGCCCGCGTCCTGCTGCGTTCCGTACACCCAGTATGGGAATGAATTATCCGCCGAGACGTGATAGATCTGATCGGTGGACTGATTGTACCACGGACTCCACGTCGCGCCGGCATCGAGCGAAACTGTCGCGCCCTGATCCATTCCGAGGAGAATTCGATTCCCGTCGGTGGGATCAATCCACATTTGCTGCGCATCGTCGCCGCCGGGAGCACCCTTGAATCCGGTAAATGTTTTTCCCCCGTCGGTCGAGACGTAACTCGACGTGCTGATGGTGTACACGATGTCCGGATTTGCCGAGTTGACGTACACGCCGCAGTTGTAACCGCCCTGACCGTTCTTGATCCGGTCGTCATCGGAGGCCATCTGCATCCACGTCGCGCCGCCGTCGTCGGAGCGATAGAGTCCCCAGTCGCCGATCACGAACACACGCTGCGCGTTTGTCTTCATCGCGACGGCGACACCCATCTTTCCGGTGAGGCGAGCCGGGAGTCCGCCCCCGCTGATCTCATTCCACGTCAATCCACCATCGGTGGATTTGAAAAGCTTCGTGTTCGTGGGGCCCGTCGCCGGCGGAAGACGAAATCCGGCGTTGGGAGCGGGCGCGGAGGTCGGCGGTGTCGGAGGCGCGACGTAATGCGCGACGCTCGCGGCAAAGATCACTTGCGGCGCGTCGAAGGCGCGCGCCAGCCGAACGATTCCCGTGCTGTCGTCAACGAAAAGAGTTTGCGCCCAGGTCGCGCCGCCATCGGTGGTGCGGAACACGCCGCGGTCGTGGCTTTTCTTGTGGACGTCGCCCTGTGCCGCGACTATTACGACGTTCGGATCGCGTGGATCGATCTGCATCGAGGGAATCTGCTTCGTCGCTTCGAGCCCGATGTGAGTCCAGGTGCGTCCGGCATCCGCGGATTTGTAAACGCCGTTCCCTTCGTTGATGCTCCCGCCGGTAATGATGTCACCGGTGCCCGCGTATACGACATTTCCATTCGACGGCGCGACTTCGACCGCGCCTATGGACGACACCTCGCGAAGCCCATCCATCACCGGGAACCAGGTCGCGCCCGCGCTCGTCGTTTTCCATACGCCCGCCGCGGGCAAACCGATATAGAACACTCCCGCCTGACCGATGACGCCCGACACCGCTGCCACTCGGCCGGCGCGGAAGGGGCCGAGGTTACGCCACTGGAGTGCGCCGTAGGCGCGAGGATCGACTGCCGCTTGAGCGGGAGTTTGTGCAGAGACGGCCGTCTCTAGCAGAAGCACGACTATGAAGACGCGAAGGACGGAATTTTTCATAGGAGGAATCCTGAACCTGGGGACTGAGAACGGCAAGGAGGACGGCCGGACGTTGACCAGTACCAGAAAACGTCCGTATCATATTCCAGCAGGTTCAATCCCCGCCGACTCACTCCCGGAGTTACCACCGTGCCCACCGCAAAACTCGTTGTCCTCTACCCCAATCCGAAGGACCCCGCTGCATTCGAGTCCGCTTACAAGAACGAGCACCTTCCGATGGTGAACAACAAGACGATGCCCGGCCTGCGCAAGTTCATCGAAACAAAGATTGTCGGAATGACGGACGGCAGCAAACCGCCCTACGCCAAGATCGCCGAGCTCCATTTCGACTCGATCGAAGCGCTGATGGCGTTTGCAGGAACCGAGGGCGCGAAGAAAGGAATGGAGCACGCCATCTCGATCTCAAGTGGCGGGACGCCCGTGTTGATGGTCGCTCAGGAGGAGGCGATGACCTTCTAGGGACTACTTCACCTGAACACGTGCCCAGTGCCGAGTATCAAGCTGCGACATGCCGGTCACTGCTATGCTGACTTGACGGGTTGCTTCCACGGGCGCATTCGTGAAGGCACCGAGCATTTGTCTGATAAGCGGAGAGCTGTGCAGCTCACCACTCGGCACTTGTTCCGTTGCGGTTGCAGTTCCCTGTTTAGACCTGTGACACTCTCGGCTCGTGATGGACCGGGCAGCTTACCGACCGCGCAATGAAGCAGTGCTCGTGCGCATCGTCGTGCAGCCTGACCGCAAGATCGAGATCTCCGCTCGCAATCTTGACGCGCGGCCTGAGCGTCACCGATTCGAATTCTCCGTCTCCGTTCGAATCGAGCGACATCGTCCCCGTGGCGTCGTCTTCGTAGGCGACGACGCTGATTCTGTTTTTCGCGCACAAAGCCAGATACGTGAGCAAATGACAGCTCGAGAGCGACGCTACGAATAGATCCTCCGGATTGTGCAGCGCAGCATCGCCGCGGAAATGTGGATCAGCGGACCCGAGCACGTCCGGCTTGTTGGAAATCACGATCCGGTAGTGGCGTCCGTACGTCGCGTAGCTCGACGTTCCGTCCCCGAGGTTGCCCTCCCAGACAAGACGCGAGCGATACTCGTGATTCATCGCCTTCCTTGCGGCGGAGCCGTCTTCCCCTTCGCGCCGAACGGCAGCGGCGCCGTTCGCACAAAATCCGACTCACATACCCAATAGGGTGGCTGCAGCCTGATCGGATAAGGATCTCGGCCCACCCCGCAATTGAGAACGGTTGCCGGGGGGCTGCACGTCCAATTGCCCGGCGCTCCGCTCGCCAGCTGGCCGTCCGTGCACTGCGGCGTCACCGGCGGCGGAGGGGGCTGCGGCGGTTGAGGCGGGTTTCTCTCTGCGTTGCACTTCGCTTTGTTGAAGGCAAAGGGTATCAGCGGGTCGCAAAGGGCAGACTCGCACGACTCCCCGTATGCGAACAGGCACCAGCCCTCACTCGGATCGATAAAGAGTACCGCATTTCCGAACCTGGCCGGAATCTCCGACAGTGGACGCGCGGTTTTCTTCCCATTTGCTGCAGGCCAGCCTTCCGATAGTGGCCTCACTTCATACGCGACGGCATTCGATAGCGGCTCATACGCGGGTGTGAGAACCTCCATCGCATATACCTGCGACTCGCCCGCCGGTTCGCTGATGACGAGCGCCGCATTCGGTGGATCGGCCTTGAAGCTATCGTTTCCTCTCGCCCATTCCGCGAAAAGGAGCGAGGTCGGCATCACACCCGCGTCACGCGCAGGGCGATCAGTGAACCAGGTGGTGAGCCCCTTTCCTCCCCACAACACTATCGCCGCGGGCGAGCTGTCCCTCGCCGGCCTGAACGCGCCCCGCGTTCCCTCCTGCACGAACAGATAGGAAGCGCTCTTCGCCATCTGCTGCGCCGCCTCCCTCACCGATCCGGAAGCGCTGGCCGTCGCATTGGAAGGAGTGCGAGACTCGCAACCGGAAAGAATCAGCATGCACGATAGAATCGAAATGAGGCGTGCCATCTTCACCCCGCTATGAAGGGTTCTGGAACTCTTTCTCGCGTGTCAGGTTTTCAGCAGACGAAATGAGGCGGCTTGGACAACGGCGCGATCCTCCCTCATCTGCCGGAAAGTGGCAAGCGCCGGTCCGTGCGGCAAGAACCGAGGGCGCAACCACCGCCAAATCGTTAGCTTTTCGTCGTGATCCCAGAATCGAAACCACTGACAGGTGAAGGCGAGTGGATGAGCCTGATCGTTTGCGGGCTCGCCGGCGGCGTCGTGATCAACGCCATAGAATGGATTGCTCATCGCGTCTGGCTCGACGCGCCGTGGAATGCCGCCTTCGCGGCAATCGGAAAAACACCGGCCTTCTGGGGAACATTCGTGGTCGCGAACTTTGGTGTGGGAGTGATCGCGGTTTGGGCTTACCGCTGGCTTTCATCCGTGCGCGGTCGCGGTGCTAGCGCAGCGGCAAAGGTATCTGTGGCAATGTGGGTCATTTTCTGGGTGATTCCCATCGCCGGAATGCAGCCGTTTGACATTTTTCCGAACTACCTTCTCGCGCTCGTCGTCATCGTGGGAATCGCCGATGCCGCTTTGGGAATTTTTCCGTTCCTCTTGCTCTTCGGTCGAATGACGGAGACTGCCCGGGGCTGATTCACCCGTTTCCCTGTTGTCCGACCGGCATCCACGGCGACATATTCGCTGCGCTCCCTTCCCAGACGAGACTAGATGGACGCCCTGAATCAGCTCAAGTCGTCACTTGCTGACCGATACGCCATTGAACGTGAGATCGGCGCCGGAGGAATGGCGACCGTCTATCTCGCGCGCGACATCCGTCACGACCGGCTCGTTGCCCTCAAGCTCCTCAACCCCGAGCTGGGCGCCGTGCTCGGCGTCGAAAGATTCCTCGCCGAGATCAAGGTGACCGCGAATCTCCAGCACCCGAACCTGCTTCCGCTGTTCGATTCGGGTGAAGCGGACGGGCTGCTGTTCTATGTGATGCCGTTTGTCGAGGGCGAAACTCTTCGCGCGCGCCTCAACCGCGAAAAGCAGCTGCCGGTTGAGGAAGCGATCCGGATCACTGTCGCAATTGCGAACGCCCTCGAGTACGCGCACAACCACGGAGTGATCCACCGCGATCTCAAGCCGGAGAACATCCTCCTGCAGTCCGGCGAGCCGGTAGTCGCCGATTTCGGAATCGCGCTCGCCGTCAGCAACGCGGGCGGCAACCGCATCACGCAAACGGGGCTTTCGCTCGGCACGCCCAACTATATGAGTCCCGAGCAGGCGACCGGCGACCGCGTCATTGACGGCCGCAGCGACATCTACTCGCTCGGCGCGATGACTTACGAGATGCTCACCGGCGAGCCGCCGCACACGGGGAATACATCGCAGGCGGTAATCGCGCGAATGCTCACCGAGAAGCCGCGCCCGATTCGCACGACCCGCTCCGCTGTCCCGGATTACGTCGAGGATGCGATACAGCGTGCGCTGGAAAAGCTTCCCGCCGACCGATTCTCGAGTCCGAAACAGTTCGCCGAAGCTCTGCTGGGGAGAAACGTCTCGACGCCAACGACAGGGCTTCGCTCCAGCGCGCGCCGCGCCCAATCGTGGCGGGCGCGGCTGACCGATCCGCTCGTGATCGCGCTGGCGGTCATCG
>JALYYD010000233.1 GCA_030946775.1 Gemmatimonadota bacterium | reverse complement strand
GGACAGTACGTCTTCCTCCGCGAAGGGTTGAATCCGCTGATGGGATTCCTCTACGGCTGGACGCTGTTCGTCGTCATCCAGACGGGAACGATCGCCGCCGTCGCGGTAGCCTTCGGACGGTTCCTCGGCGTGCTCTGGCCGGCGATCACCCCCGACCGCTTCGCCTGGTTTCCGAAGGCGGACATTTGCTCCATCACGCTCGGGTGCCACGATCCGGCGAACGCTATCCAGCTCGGACTCACCCCCCAGCGCCTCGTCGCGCTGGTCACCATTTGGGTTCTCACCTGGATCAATCTTCGTGGGGTCAAGGAAGCGAAGTGGGTGCAGACGACGCTCACGATCGTGAAGACAGGCGCGCTCGCGCTGCTGATCATCCTCGGACTCACGATCGGCCGGCACGCATCGGCTGTTGCGGCGAACTTCGGGGCGGGGAACTTCAACACCAGCGACGTGACGGGCGCGTTCATGATCGCTTTCGGCGCCGCGCTCGTCGGCTCGCTCTTTTCCAGCGATGCGTGGAACAACGTCACCTTCGCGGCGGCCGAAGTTAAGAATCCGCAGAGAAATTTGCCCCGCGCGCTCCTCTACGGCACCGGGCTCGTCAGCCTGCTTTACATACTCGCCAACATCTCCTACCTGAACGTTCTCCCGCTTCACGGCGTGGAGAACGGCGCGGACGTGCTCTCGCGTGGAATTCAGTTCGCTACGCAGGATCGCGTCGCCGCGGCGGTGATGGAAACGATCTTCGGGGCCGCCGGCGCGACGATAATGGCGAGCGCGATTCTCATCTCGACTTTCGGCTGCAACAACGGACTGATCCTCTCCGGCGCGCGCGTCTACTACGCGATGGCGAAGGACAAGCTCTTCTTCCAGAAGGCTGGCACGCTGAACAGGAACCACGTCCCCGCGACGGCGCTCATCTTTCAGTCGATCTGGACGAGTCTGCTCTGCCTCACCGGCACCTACGGTCAGCTGCTCAACTACGTAATCTTTGCGGCACTGCTGTTCTACGCGGCAACGACGTTCGGCCTCTTCCGCCTCCGCGCGAAGCGGCCCGACGCCGAGCGTCCGTACCGGGTGGTCGGATATCCCGTCCTGCCCGCGCTGTACATCCTGCTCACGTCGGCGATCGCGCTCGCGATTCTGATCTCCGACAAGACCAGGTCAGAGGCCGTATCCGGTCTCGTGCTCGTAGCAATCGGCGTCCCCGTCTATTTCCTCTGGCGTAAGGCGGAAGCCGTCTGATTCAAAAAGTCCGGCCACCCGGCCGGCTTCAATCACCAGGAGATCCGAACACAATGCTCAACGGGAAGTCTGAAAACGTGCGTCGTATCGGCAAGCTCATTCTCGCGCTCCTCGTTCTGGCGACGGGCACTGTCGCCCTCGCGACGCGCTCCGGCGCCCAGTCGACCGACTCGGCTGTGACGACGAACACCACCACGACGGCCGCGCATCAGCCAGGCGGTGAAGCGAACCTCATAATCCCCGATCTTTCGCAGGTGACGTTCCTGAATGGAATTCAGGGACGCTCGCTGCTGATGGGCGGACTCGGCGTGTGCGCGCTTGGCCTGCTGTTCGGTCTGGTGATTTACGGCCAGCTGAAGAGGATGGCGGTCCACGAATCGATGCTCGAGATCTCAGAGCTCATCTATGAAACCTGCAAGACGTACCTGATCACGCAGGGAAAATTCATTCTCATCCTCGAGGTGTTCATCGGCCTCGTGATACTGCTCTACTTCAAGGTGCTGGTCGGATTCCCGATGACGAAGGTGCTGATCATTCTCGCCTTCAGCCTCATCGGCATCGCCGGCAGCTACGGTGTGGCGTGGTTCGGCATCCGCATCAATACATTCGCCAACTCACGAACGGCGTTCGCGTCGCTGCGCGGCAAGCCGTACCCCTGCTACTCGATCCCGCTGCGCGCCGGAATGAGCATCGGAATGCTGCTCATCTCAGTCGAGCTGGTGCTGATGCTGGCGATTCTGCTCTTCATCCCTGGTGACTACGCCGGGCCCTGCTTCATAGGATTTGCCATCGGCGAGTCGCTCGGCGCCGCGGCGCTCCGAATCGCCGGCGGAATCTTCACCAAGATCGCCGACATCGGCGCGGACTTGATGAAGATCGTGTTCAACGTGAAGGAGGACGACGCCAGAAACCCGGGCGTCATTGCCGACTGCACCGGCGACAACGCCGGCGACTCGGTCGGGCCGAGCGCGGATGGATTTGAGACGTACGGCGTCACCGGCGTCGCGCTCATCTCGTTCATCGTTCTCGCCGTGACGGACCCGAAAGTTCAGGTTCAGCTGCTCGTCTGGATTTTCGTGATGCGCATCATGATGGTCATCGCCAGCGGTCTGTCTTATCTGATCAACGAAGCGATCGCCAAGGCGCGATTCGCGACCGCCGATGTGATGAACTACGAGACGCCGCTGACGTCGCTCGTGTGGCTGACATCGCTCGTCTCGGTAGCGATGACGTACATCGTTTCCCGCGCGCTGCTGCCTGATCTCGGCGACGGCACGCTGTGGTGGAAGCTTTCGACGGTCATCACCTGCGGCACGCTGGCGGGCGCGATCATTCCCGAGCTGGTGAAGATCTTCACATCGACGTCGTCCGGCCACGTGAAGGAAGTCGTCACCTCGTCGCGCGAAGGCGGCGCGTCGCTCAACATTCTCTCCGGACTGGTCGCTGGTAATTTCAGCGCGTACTGGCTGGGAATGGCGATCATGGGCCTGATGGCCATCGGCTACGGCGTCAGCACGCTTGGATTCGGCACGCTGATGCTCGCGCCCGCTGTCTTCGCGTTCGGCCTCGTCGCGTTCGGATTCCTGGGAATGGGTCCGGTCACCATCGCCGTCGATTCGTACGGCCCGGTGACGGACAACGCGCAGTCGGTGTTCGAGCTCTCGACGATCGAGCAGATGCCGGGAGCAGCGGCGGCGATCAAGAGTCAGTACGGCTTTGACGTCAACTTCGAGCGGGCAAAGCACCTGCTCGAGGAGAATGACGGTGCCGGCAACACGTTCAAGGCGACGGCAAAGCCGGTTCTGATCGGCACCGCCGTCGTTGGAGCGACGACGATGATGTTCTCGATCATCATCGGGCTCACGCACCGGCTCCAGCCGGAGCTGATCGCGAATCTTTCCATCCTGCATCCGCCGTTTCTGCTCGGGCTCATCGCCGGCGGCTCGGTGATCTACTGGTTCACGGGTGCTTCGACTCAGGCCGTCACCACCGGTGCCTACCGCGCGGTGGAGTTCATCAAGGCGAACATCAATCTCGAGAGCACGGAGAAGGCGTCGATCGCCGACTCCAAGAAAGTCGTCGAGATCTGCACCAAGTATGCGCAGAAGGGAATGTTCAACATCTTCCTGACAGTGTTCTTCTCGACGCTGGCATTCGCTTTCATCGAGCCGTACTTCTTCATCGGCTATCTCGTGTCGATCGCGCTGTTCGGATTGTTCCAGGCGATCTTCATGGCGAACGCCGGCGGCGCGTGGGACAACGCCAAGAAAATCGTCGAGGTCGAGCTGAAGCAGAAGGGCACTCCGCTCCACGAGGCGACCGTCATCGGCGACACCGTTGGCGATCCGTTCAAGGACACTTCGTCGGTCGCGCTCAACCCGGTCATCAAATTCACGACGCTGTTTGGACTGCTCGCCGTGGAGCTGGCGGTGTCGCTGACGGAAACGAAGGGGCCCGGCCTGACGCATATTCTCGCCGCGGTGTTCTTCCTCATCTCGGTCATCTTCGTGTGGAGATCGTTCTACGCGATGCGCATCGAGGGCTCGAAGGCGGCCGCATAACGCGGAGGGCGGAGGATGTCGCTATTCTCACGTAAACCGATTGCCGCGCTTCTCGCCGAGGGCGAAAATCCCTTGGGGTTGAAGCGCGCGCTCGGCGGCGGCGATCTGATAATGCTCGCCATCGGCGCCGTAATTGGAGCCGGAATCTTCGGCTCGATCGGCTCCGCCGCCGCCGGGCAGACCGATGCCGCCGGTCACGTCATCCGGCTCGGCGCGGGGCCGGCTCTTGTTCTCTCCTTCCTGCTGCTTGGCGCGGCGTGCGCTCTCGCCGGCCTTTGTTACGCCGAGCTGGCAGCGATGATTCCGCAAGCGGGAAGTGCGTACGCGTACACTTACGCAACGCTCGGCGAGTTCGTGGCGTGGATCATCGGCTGGGATCTCATTCTCGAGTACGCAGTCGGCAACGTCGCCGTCGCGATCTCGTGGGGCGACTACTTCAAGTCGCTGTTCAACGGCTGGATCTCGTTTCCGTACTGGCTGACGACGGGGTATCGAACCGCGCTGCTCAGCTCGGACCCGCAGGTACACGGTATGATCGCGTCGGCTCCGCATATCGGGCCGATTCCGATTTTGATCAATGTCCCGGCATTCGCGATCGTGATGTTCATCACCTGGCTCCTCCTGCTCGGCGTGCGGGAGAGCACGCGTGCGAACAATATCATGGTCGCGGTGAAGCTCATCGTGCTGGCGCTGTTCATCTTCATTGGCTTGCAGCACATCAACACCGCCAACTACCATCCGTTCGCTCCGAACGGTTTTGCCGGAATCCATCAGGGCGCGGCGATCGTCTTCTTCGCCTACATCGGCTTCGACGCGATCTCGACGGCAGCCGAGGAAACGAAGAATCCGCAGCGCAACCTTCCGATAGGAATACTCGGCGGGCTGGCGATCTGCACGGTGATCTATGTCATCATCGGCGCGGTGCTGACAGGAATGGTTCCGTCTCAGGATCTGGGCAAAGCGGCCGATCCACTCGCCTACGCGCTCAACGCGACGGGGATGACGAGCATCGCCAAGATAGTCGCGCTTGGAGCGGTGTTCTCTATGGCCGCGGTGCTGCTCGTGTTTCAGTACGGACAGCCGCGGATTTTCTTCGCGATGGGACGTGACGGGCTGCTGCCGCCGTGGGCGGCGAAAATCAGCAAGCGGACGCGCGTCCCGTATGTAACTACGCTCATCACCGGCGTGATCGTGGCTTTATGGTCGCTGGTGGGCGACGCCGGCGAGACGTACGACCTCACAAACATCGGAACGCTCTTCGCATTCGCGCTCGTGTGCATCGGAGTGATCGTTCTTCGCTATACCGATCCGGACCGCAAGCGACCGTTCCGCGTCCCATTCGTGCACGTGGTGGGAATCGGTGGCGCGCTGTTGTGCGTCTTCATCATGAAGGGGCTGCCGACTCTGGCGTGGGTCCGCTTTGGATGGTGGCTCGCCATCGGACTCGTGCTGTACTTCGCCTACGGGTATACGCACTCCACGTTGCGCCGCGGAACGGGGCCCGTTCCGA
The DNA here is from genome assembly GCA_030946775.1 of Gemmatimonadota bacterium. Lineage (GTDB taxonomy): Bacteria > Gemmatimonadota > Gemmatimonadetes > Gemmatimonadales > Gemmatimonadaceae > UBA4720. The sequence continues at coordinate 13,886 of JALYYD010000233.1, read as the reverse complement.
TGGACCCCCCGGCTCCAATCTCCAAGTAGCCGCTGTGTTTTCCTAAATCGGCCCCAATCGGACAATTATGGTATTCAGAACGTTAAGGCGCGTCTCGCTGACGACGTGGATTCTCCTCGCGATGATCGTGGGGGTTCTCCTCGGCTGGCTGGCGCCGTCGTTCGCTGAATCGCTCAAGCCGCTCTCCACAGTTTTCCTGCGGATGATCAAGTCCATCATCGTTCCGCTGATATTCGGAACGCTGGTGGTGGGAATCGCAGGCCACGGCGACGACATGAAACGCGTCGGCCGGCTGGCGCTGAAGTCGATCATCTACTTCGAGATCGTCACCACCCTCGCGCTCGTGATCGGACTCGTGACCGTCAACCTGACGCGGCCGGGGGCGGGCGTTGCGCTCACCGCGTCCGCCGAGCAGGGAAAGGAGCTGGCGGCCAACACGCAGACCGGCTCGACGTTCATCGATCACCTCGTCCCGACGAGCTTCTTTGAGGCGGCGGCGAAAAACGAAGTGCTGCAAGTGGTTTTCTTCGCGGTTCTTTTCGCGGTTGCACTTTCACAGACGCGGGGAAAATCAAAGGAAGTGATCCTCGCCGCCTGCGAGGGGCTTTCCGAAGTGATGTTCCGCTTCACCACGCTGGTGATGAACTTTGCCCCGATCGGAATCGGGGCGGCGATCGCCGTGACCATCGGCCACAGCGGGCTCGGGGTGCTGCTCAATCTGGGCAAGCTGGTGCTGACGCTCTACGGAGCGCTCATAATCTTTGTCCTGATCGTGCTGCTGCCGGTGGCACTGATGTTCCGGGTGCCACTGCGCCGTTTTCTCTCGACGGTGAAGGAGCCGGCGCTGATCGCGTTCTCGACGACTTCGTCGGAGGCGGCGCTCCCGTCGGCGATGCAGGGAATGACGGATATGGGAGTTCCGAAGCGGATCGTCGCCTTCGTGATGCCGACCGGATACTCATTCAATCTCGACGGCTCGACGCTCTATCTCGCGGTCGCGTCCATCTTCGTTGCGCAGGCGGCGAACGTGCCGATGACGTGGACCCAGCAGGTGCTGATGATGTTCACGCTGATGGTGACGAGCAAAGGCGTCGCCGCCGTGCCGCGCGCCTCGCTGGTGATTCTCTCCGGCACTCTCGCCAACTTCGGCCTTCCTCTCGAAGGCGTCGCGATCATTCTTGGGGTGGACGCGCTGATGGACATGGCGCGGACGAGCGTGAATCTGGTCGGGAACTGTCTCGCGACAGTGGTGATGGCTAGATGGGAAGGTGAATTCGTCGAGACGCCGCCCGGAGCGCACCCCGCTCAGGGATGACTTCTTCCTGGCGCACGTTTGCGCCGGGGACAGCCGAACGCAGCCGCTGCTCGAGACGCTTCCGGAGCAGCGAGCCCTTCTTCAGCAGCCCGCCGCTCATCGCCACCGGCACGCTCGACCGCTCGTCGCCGAACAGCTGCCTGGTAAGAGCGCGGACGTGAGTAACGAGCTCTTCGGCGGCGAGCGTCACCAGCGAGTTCGCGCGCGAATCGCCCGCGGCCGCAGTGGCGAGCACGACGCCGGCTAGCTGCGAGATCTCCTTCACCTCAGCAGCGGCCGCCCACGGAATCAGCTCCAGCGGATCGGACGTCTGGGTGGCGGTGAGAATGGCGCCGACGAGCGCGGTGTCGGCCTCGCGGCCGTCAGTCGCGGCGCCGACGATCGCCAGCGCGCGGCGGCCGATCCAAGTGCCGCTCCCTTCGTCGCCGATGTTCGGACCCCAGCCGCCGCAGCGCAGCACCTTTCCATTCGGGCCGCGCCCGTAGGCAATCGACCCGGTGCCGGCGACGATGAGAATACCCGCTCCATCGGAGAACGCGTCGAAAAGCGCGATCATTCCGTCCGCTTCCACAACGACCTCTTCAGCCAGCTCTTCCGACTCAAGCGCGCTCTGCAGCGAGCGCTGCTCGACCTCGCGCCCCACGCCGGCGATTCCGCAGTACAGAACCGTAGGCTGAACGGCGTCCGGCATCACTGCCTGCGACAGCGCTTCGCGGACAACTTCGGCGATGATCTTTGCGGATTCATCGGCGCGCCCGGGACGAACGGCGGACCGGCCGCCCTCGGCGCGGGCGAGCTCGTTGCCCGCTTCATCCCCGATCACCACTCGCGTCTTCGAGCCGCCACCGTCAACACCAATCAAAATGTCAGTCAAGCAATTGCCTCCGCTTCTCGCGGCGAATGTGTGTATGAGCTGAGAACTCCGACGGCGACGGTGAACGTCGTGCCGATGAGCACGTACCAGGGCCAGGCAATAGTGGAGAGTGGTGTGAGTAGTCCGCTGAGAACCGGGAAGGCCGCTTTGAGCTGCTTCGCGAACACGACGAACGTCATTACGAAGATGCCGACGGACATTCCGGTGATCGCGTCACGCTGGATCGCGCGCTTCGAAAAAATTCCGAGGAAGAAGCCGCCGAGCAGCGCGCCATAGGTGAAAGAGGCGATGGAAAGCGCGACGACGACGATTGGAGTCTTGGAGTCCTGCGGAAAGAGCAGTGCGCCGCCGGTGAGAATCACCCCCCACATCAGCGCGAACATCTTCCCGACGCGAAGCGTGCGCGGATCTTCTGCGGTGCGTCCGGTGAGCGGGAGGTAGATGTCGAGCGTTGACGCCGCCGCCAGCGAGTTGATCGCGCCGGAGTGTGTGCTCATCGTCGCGGCCAGAATCGCGGCGAGGAGAAGCCCGACCAGTCCGTGCGGCATGCTGGTGATGATGAACGTCGGGAAGATCGCGTCCGGCAGCGGGAAGGTCTTGCCTGCGTTGAGAACCCAGAGCCCGACGCCGATCATCAGGAAGAGGGTGAACTGAACGATGATCGCGACGCCGCTGCCTATGACGGCCGCCTGCGCGTCCCTAAGACTGCGCGCGGACAGCAGCCTCTGCACGATCATCTGATCGGCGCCGTGCGATGCCATCGAGAGGAACGCGCCGCCGAGCAGCCCTGCGAAGATCGTGTGCGGCCGGTCGAAGCCAGTGTAGAAGTCGAGAATGTGCAGCTTGCCGGCGCTCGACGCGGTGCTGATGATCGTGCTCCAGCCCCCCGTCACCATATGCCCGATCAGAACCAGAGCCGCGACTCCGCCGAACAAATACACGGCCGCCTGCACGATCTCGGTCCACACTACGGCGCGCATTCCGCCTTTGAACGTGTAGAGGATCGTGAGAGTGCCGAGGACGAGAACCGCGGTCGGCATCACTGCGCGGGCGGGCAGAAGAGGCCCAAGAATGAGCGCGATCGGAACCGCTGTGGCGAACACGCGCACCGAATCGGCCATTCCTCGTGTGACCATGAACACGATCGACGTGAACCGCCGCGTCGCCAAACCGAATCTCTGCTCCAGCAGCGCGTATGCGGTGACGAGGTTGCCGTTGTAATAGCGGGGGAGCAGCGTGTACGCGACGACGACTCTTCCGAGGAGGTACCCGGTCGCGACCTGGAGGAATCCGAGATTGCCGACGTACGCGAGCCCGGGGATGCTGATGAAAGTCAGCGCGCTGGTCTCGCTCGCCACGACGGAGAAGAGCACCGCCCACCAGGGGATGTTGCGGCTGGCGACGAAATAATCCTTGCTGTCCTTCTGTCCGCGGCCGATCCAGACGCCGAGCGATGTAATGCCGACGAGGTAACCGACGAGGACAATAAAATCGAGGGCGGTGAATTCTGTTCTCAATTCACCGCCCTCGATTCACGACTGACGCCGGGTGCGTGCTTACGCGGAAAACGAGCTGCCGCAGCCGCAACCGCCGGTCGAATTGGGATTCTTGAAAGTGAAGCCGGAGCCCTGCATCGAGCTCACGTAATCGATCGTCACGCCGCTCAGATATTGGGCGGAGAATGGATCGACGAAAACGTTGAAGCCCTCGCCGGAGATCACGAGATCGTCCTCGGCCGGCTTGTCCTCGATAACGAGGCTGTACTTGAAGCCGCTGCAGCCGCCGGGCTGCACGCTGACGCGGAGGCCGCCCACTTCAGCAGTCACGCCCTCGGCATCCATAAACTTCTTCACCTCGACGCCGGCCTGCGGCGTGATGGTGACTTCTACATCGGATTGTGAAGAAACTGACATTGGTGTGTCCTCCTTACTGTCTGGAATCTAGGGGCTTGCCGCGGCGGGTGGTAGAGCCGTCTCGCTGCGGAAGGAGCGGGCGATCCACAGGAACGAGGCGGCGGCGATGACGAGAAGCACCAGCGCGGGAACCATCTCCCCGAAAATGAGCTTGCCGATGCCGAACAGAGTTGAATACACCGCCAGGATCCCGGCGATCCAATTCGTCCAGGCGAGCGCGCCTCCGGGAGTCTTTTCCCTTCCGAATCCGGCACGCGTCGAGACGGCCGCCCATCCCGGGCCGCCGGGGCGGACGCGGCGGTAGAAGCTCTCCAGCACTTCTTCGCTTTCCGCCGGCGTGAGATACGTCACGGCCAGCCAGACGATCGTGCTCACGACGACGGTGATCAGCATCACCATCGCGTCGGCGCGGAGGTCACCGTCCGGGTACATCGGCTTCACGAACGTTATCGCCGCGATGGAGACGACGAGGGAAGCTATCATTGCGCTGATCTCGCTCCAGGCATTGATGCGCCACCAGTACCAGCGGAGAATCAGCACCAACCCGGTGCCAGACCCGATCGCGAGTAGAAATTTCCACGCCCCTTCGACTGTCTGGAGATGCATCGTCACGAACACCGATGCCAGGAAGAGGAAAACCGTCGCCGAGCGCGAGACGGTAACATAGTGTTTTTCCGTCGCGTCGCGATTGAGGAACCGCTTGTAGAAATCGTTGACGAGATACGACGCGCCCCAGTTGAGCTGCGTCCCGACGGTGGACATATAGGCCGCCGCGAAACCGGCCATCATAATTCCGCGCCACGGCGTTTGAAGCAGGTCCACGAACGCCTGCACGTACGCCGCTTCGTGATCGTGCATCGGGCCGATGCCGTTGGGGTAGAGCAGGACGGTGCACAGGCCGGTGATGATCCACGGCCACGGGCGAATCGCGTAGTGCGCCACCTGGAAGAAGAGCGTCGCCAGGACGCCGTCCCGCTCGGTTTTAGCGGAAAAGATTCGCTGCGCGATGTAGCCGCCGCCCCCCGGCTCGGCGCCCGGATACCACGCCGCCCACCATTGAACGGAGAGGAATACGGCGAGCGCGAGAAGCGGCATCCACGCGTACGCCTCGACTCCCGTCGGCCCGAGCCGCACCGGCAGAACCGAGATCGCCGCGCCGGAGCTCCCGAAGTGCGCCGTCAGCCCTTCCTTGAGCTTCGTCATTCCGCCGACCGCCTTTACCGAGTAAACGGCGAGGATGATCACCGCCGTCATCTTGATCACGAACTGAATGAGGTCGGTCCAGAGCACCGCCCACATTCCAGCCCCGGCGGAGTACGCGACGGTGATAATGAAGCAGATACCGACGGCGAGAATGTCGCCGGAGATCGTCATCCCGAGGAAATGGACCGGATGCAGCCCGAGGGAGATGGTGAGAATCTTGATCATCGCTCGCGTCACCCAGCCGAGGATGATGAGATTGATCGGGATGGCGAGGTAGAGGGCGCGAAAACCGCGCAGCGCGGCGGCAGGCTTTCCACTGTAGCGGATCTCGGCGAATTCGACGTCGGTCATGACGTTCGCGCGGCGCCACAGCCGGGCGAAGAAGAACACGGTGAGCATTCCGCTCATCAGCATGTTCCACCACAGCCAGTTTCCGGCGACGCCGTGCGCGGAAACGAGCCCGGTGACGACGAGAGGCGTATCGGCGGCGAAGGTCGTCGCGACCATCGATGCACCGGCGAGCCACCAGCTGACGTTCCTTCCGGAGAGGAAATATTCGTTGAGGCTCTCACCGCCCTTCTTGGTGAAGAAGAGCCCGATCCCCGTGGAAAGGAGGAAGTAGGCAGCTACAATCGCCCAATCGATCGCGGAAATCGCCATGGATACGTGGATTAGGGGAACGGCGCGGGATATGATATGGTATCACAGCGCAACCCAATTTACCCGAAGCCTACCGATGATGCGATACTGCGTGGTTCTTCTTGCCCTCGCCGGCTGCGTCGTTCAGCGCAAGCAGATGGACCCTACGACCGAACTCACCGAAGCCAAGGTAAAGCCCGGGATAACGGTTCTGCTCGGCGACAGCATCAACTTGATCAGGAACAAGCGAATTGCGCTTCTTACCAACCAGACCGGCATCAACGAGAAGGGAGTATCGGACATCGACCTCCTCGTCGGCAAGAAGGCGAAGGCCGCCGGCGTAACGTTGGTGAGGCTTTTCTCCCCAGAACACGGCATCCGGGGCACGGAGGATCACGCTCACATCGCGAACTCCACCGATCAGGGGACCGGGCTTCCCGTGATATCGCTGTACACGAACCAGACGGTACCGCCCCCCGACAGCCTGCTTACGGACATCGACGCGCTAGTCTTCGACCTGCAGGACATCGGCACCCGGACGTGGACGTACGTCGGCGAGCTCATCTACTCGATGCGGGCGGCCGCGCGGACGCACAAGCAGATCATCGTACTCGACAGGCCGAATCCGATCACGGGGTACTACGTCGAAGGCCCGATTCTCGACAGCTCGCTCGCGAACGCGAATGATCCCGCGCCGAGGAAACCGGGCAAAGCGTTCGCGCTGTATCCGATGCCGCTGCGTCACGGAATGACGATGGGCGAGCTGGCGCAGTTTTATAATGAGACGCTGCACATCAACGCGAACCTTAAAGTCGTGCCGGTCTCCGCTTGGCGCCGCGATGTCTGGTTCGATCTCACCGGCCTGCCGTGGGTGAAGCCGTCGCCGAACATCGCAAATCTTCACAGCGCGATGCTGTATCCGGCGCTGGTGATGTTCGAGGCGGCGAACGTCTCCGTGGGTCGCGGGACATCGACGCCATTCCAGCTCATTGGCGCGCCGTGGATGAAATCAGCGCAGCTTTTGGCGCTCCTCAAGGACAGGCAGCTCACCGGCGTCCGTTTCAGCGCTGAGAATTTCACGCCGGTGAATCCGAGCGACGGGATGTTTGGCGGGCAAACGATCCCGGGCATTCGCATCACCGTGATTGACAGGAGCTCGATGCAGGTGGCGCGCGTCGGCGCCACGCTGCTGTGGGCTATCAACAAGCTTTCGCCCAACGATCTCAAGATCGAGCTGCCGAACTTCGATCTGCTGTTCGGATCGCCGTCAGACCGCGTCGCGCTCCTTCGAGGCGATGATCCCGACGGCGTGATCGACAGGGATTACAAGGCGGTGTACGACTTCCGCGCGACGACGAGACAATACCTGATCTACAAATAGTGGGGCCTGGTTGCATGTCTCTTGCAACTGGTGCAGCGGGCATTTCTCGCATTTCCGGAGGCGGCATGAAGAACGCGATCAGGATTGCAATTGCGGCGCTTGCTCTCAGTGGCTGCGGCGCGATGGGGGGCGGAAGACAGATTGAGGTTCGAACGGGTCCTACGGTGCAGGCCGACGTGTCGGTACACCTGACGAACAATCTCAGCCAGGCGGTGAACTTCTACGTCGTCAGCGGGGGATCGGATATTTTCGTCAAGCAGGTCGGTTCGAGCAGCACAGAACACATCCCTATCCTCGGTGTTGCCGCGGGGTCTACCGTGACTCTCAAGGCGGTCACCGTGGACGGGACCCGCACCTATACGCGAGACGGCGTGGCGCTGAACGGGATGTACGAGTGGAAGGTACCCTAGGCGGCGTCGTTTTTCGGGGCTAACCGCTCTGGCGACAGCAGTTTAGACCGAATACCTTTACGGGTCGCCGCGCACTGCTCGGCGACCCTTCTTCTTTTCCCGTTTTCCGGCCGCCAACCCACACCCGCAGGGTGAATGCAACCTCTGTATGGTATTGTAGTCAAAGGGTACCTGCGGCTCATCGAGCCGGTCGCGGCGCTTCTCATCCGCTTAAACGTCAGCCCGAACGCGATCACGACGTTCGGCACGCTGTGCACCCTCGTGGGAGCTGGGCTTTACGCCGCCGGTCACATCATGACGGCTGGATGGGTGATCGGTCTCACCGCGCTGTTCGACGTGCTCGATGGAACGGTGGCGAGGCGAACGGGGAAGTCTACTATCTTCGGCGCGTTTTACGATTCGACTCTCGACCGCGTCGCCGACGGCGGAGTTATGGCCGGCCTGACGATTTTCTACGCCACGAGCCCGGTGCATCACAACATTTACATGGTCGTGGTGTGCCTCGTCGGAATCATCGGCACGTTTCTCATTTCGTACACCCGCGCCCGCGCGGAAGCCCTCGGCATCGATGCAAAGGTAGGGCTGATGCAGCGGCCCGAGCGCGTTGTTCTATTGTCGGCGCCGCAGGCATTTTTCGGATTGTTCTGGAGCGGCTGGGTGCTGATGGGGATCATCGTTTTCCTCACCGTCACCGCCTGGATCACCGCGGTGCAGCGCATCTCGTTCGTTCACAAGGCAACACTCGCCAAGGATCCGGTCCATCTCCGGGTGCTCGGCGATTCGACATCCCAGCCGCAGACGCCGGCGATCTCGCCGCGTCAGGCTCAACTCTAATTTCGCAGCGGAGACAGATTGGCAGCTTCATCAGCAGGTGAAAAGCGGAGTCCGGTGGCTCCAGCGAAGGGAAAGCTTGGAATTCTCACGCCGGGGCTCGGAGCAGTTGCGACGACTTTCATGGCCGGCGTCGAAAGTGTGCGCCGCGGCCATTCCCTCCCGATCGGCTCGCTCACACAGATGGCGACAATCCGCCTCGGCAAGCGCACTGAGAACAGGTCGCCGTTGATCAAGGACTTCGTTCCGCTCGCTTCCCTGGACGACATCGTATTCGGCGCTTGGGATCCGATTCCCGACGACGCGCTCACCGCGGCGAGGAAGGCCGGCGTGCTCGAAGAGAAGGACATCGACCGCGTCGCGGATTTTCTGAAGGCGATCCAGCCAATGCCCGCCGTGTTCGACAATCACTACGTCACGCGCATCACCGGCACGAACGTGAAGAAGGGTAAGACGAAGCGTGATCTCGCCGAGCAGCTACGGCAGGACATCCGCGACTTCAAGGCGCGCAACAAGTGCGACCGCATCGTGATTGTGTGGTGCGCCTCGACGGAGATCTTCATCAAGCCCGGCCCGCAACACGCGACGATCGAACAGTTCGAGAAGGCGATGGAACGGAATGACGAGGCGATCGCGCCGTCCATGCTCTACGCTTACGCGGCGATCATGGAGGGAGTGCCCTTTTGCAATGGCGCGCCGAACCTCTGCGTCGACACGCCGGCGCTGCTGCAGCTCGCCCTCGACCGCGGTGTCCCCATCTCCGGAAAGGATTTCAAGACCGGGCAGACGTGGCTGAAGACGGTCATTGCGCCGGGCCTCAAGGCGAGAATGCTCGGACTCGCCGGATGGTACTCGACGAACATCCTCGGCAACCGTGACGGCGAAGTGCTCGACGATCCGCAGTCGTTCAAGACGAAGGAAGAGTCGAAGCTGAGTGTGCTTCACACGATCCTTCAGCCGGAGATGTATCCGCAGCTGTACAAGGATTTCGCGCACGTCGTGCGCATCAATTACTACCCGCCCCGCGGGGACAACAAGGAAGGATGGGACAACATCGACATCGTCGGTTGGATGAACTATCCGATGCAGATCAAGGTGAACTTCCTCTGTCGCGATTCGATTCTTGCCGCCCCGATCGTGCTCGATCTCGCGCTGTTCTCGGACTTCGCGCACCGCGCCGGAATGAAGGGAATCCAGGAATGGCTCTCGTTCTACTACAAGAGCCCGATGGCCGCGCCGGGATTGCAGCCGGAGCACGATCTCTTCATCCAGCAGACGAAGCTCAAGAACACGCTCCGCCATCTGATGGGCGAAGATCAGATCACGCATCTCGGTTTGGAGTACTACGCTTGAAGAGATTGTTGATCGCCGTCGCGGTCGTGGCGGCGGCGTGCGGGTCGAACAAGCGGGCGACGGAGACGCGCGGGTGGTCCGATCACTATGCGTTTCGCGTAATCCCGGAAGTCGTTCCGCCGCGCGCGCTGGAGCCGATTCACTTCCGGGTCGTGGTTCAGGACAAGACGACCGGCCAGCCGATCGAGACCGGCGAAGGACGAATGTTCGCGACCAGCAAGGACGGAGCGAGCACCAACGACGGATTCACAAAGGAGAAGGAGGTCGGGACATACTCGGCCAAGCTATTCTTTCCCGTTACGGGAGACTGGGCGATCGCCCTCCAATTCCGTCGCGAGAAGGATCCGCACCTTCCGCTCGAGAGAATCGACTGGATTCAGGCGGTCGTCGATCCGACGCCACCGGGAAAATAGAATGCGACACTTCTTCAGAACGCAGCTTACTCAGGGCGATGTGCTTCGCCAGGCCGATTCCTTTTTCGCCGGAATAAAAATGGATCGCGAAGGGCACACCGCAAAATCGAGAACCTATACCGGTACGCTTGGCACGCTCGACCTGAGCGTGAAGGCGGAGGGCGGTCATTACACCTTCGTGGAAGTCGCCACCGATCAGATGGGCGAGAGCAGGCTCGACAGGAACGCGAAGAAGTTCTTCGTCGAGCTCCACCGCGCGGCGGAGCCGGCACACCGCATAGAAGCAGCGTACTAGGATGGCGCGGTCCACCACTGCGCCGGGCGCCCCGCCGAAAAAGCGCGGCGAGGATGCTCCGCGAAGCTCCGCCGGACTGACGCGCGAGAACCGACTCGAGCTCTACTACTATATGAGACTCACCCGCTCCCTCGAGGAGCGGCTGGTGAATCTCTATCGCCAGACGAAAGTCGTTGGCGGACTCTTCAGGTCACTCGGGCAGGAAGCGGACGCCGTCGGCAGCGCCTACGCTCTCGACCGCACGAAGGGCGACATTCTCTCGCCGCTCATTCGCAACCTCGGCTCGATGCTGGTGCAGGGCGCGAAACCGAACGAGATCATCAAGCAGTACATGGCGAAGGGCGACTCGCCCACGCGCGGGCGCGAGCTCAACATCCACTACGGCGATCTCGTGCGCGGATTCATCGGCCAGATATCGCACTTGGGCGACATGGTTCCGGTGATGGCCGGCGTCACGCTCTCGTTCAAGATGAGGAAGGAGCCGCGCGTCGGAATGGTGTACGTCGGCGACGGCGCCACCTCGACGGGCGCGTTTCACGAAGGGATCAACTTCGCGGCAGTGCAGCGTTGCCCGCTCGTCGTGATCGTCGAGAACAACGGCTACGCCTACTCGACTCCACTATCCAAGCAGACAGCGGCGAAGAATCTAGTCGACAAGGCGATCGGTTACGGAATTCACGGCGACACTGCGGACGGCAACGACGTCATCGCGACTTACGAAGTGACGAAGCGCGCCGTTGAGCGCGCGCGCGCCGGCGGAGGCGTGACGCTGATCGAGCTGATCACATATCGCCGGAAGGGTCACGCCGAGCACGACAATCAGTCCTACGTGCCGGAAGGGGAGATCGACCGCTGGGCGGCGGAGAACGATCCGCTCGACAGGTATCTCAAGGTCCTCTCCGCTGAAGGCGTGCCGAGGGAAGAGATCGCCGCAATTGACGCGCGTGTAGTCGCCGAGATCGATCGCGCGACCGATGAAGCCGAGGCGTCACCGATGCCGGAGCCGAAAGACGCCCTCGTTGGGATTTATGCCGATCCTCCGAGCACACCCGAGCTATGGTTCCGCGAAGGAGTCAGGTCCGCTGTCGAGAAGCACGAGCGTCCGCAGAGCTGGGGGACGCACGATGTCTGAGATCACTTATCTCGAGGCGATTCGTGAAGCGCTGTTCGAGGAGATGGAGCGCGACCCGAATGTCTTCTGCCTCGGCGAGGACATCGGAGCGTATGGCGGCGCGTTCAAGGTGACCGATGGGCTGCAGGCGAGATTCGGCGAGTCGCGTGTGATCGACACGCCGATCTCGGAGGCGGCGATCATCGGCGCGGGGGCGGGCGCTGCACACATGGGTATGCGTCCCGTTTGCGAGATGCAGTTCATCGACTTCATTTCGACCGGTTACGACATGCTGACGAACTACGTCGCGACGGCGCGTTACCGCGCGATGCTGCCGTGCCCGATGGTGGTGCGCGGCCCGAGCGGCGGGTACGTACGGGGAGGCCCGTTCCATTCGCAAAACCCGGAAGCGGCGTTCCTGCACACCCCCGGCTTGAAGATCGTGTATCCGGCGACGGCGAGCGACGCCAAAGGATTGCTGAAATCAGCGATTCGCGACGAGGACTGTGTGCTGTTCTTCGAGCACAAATATCTCTACCGTCGCATCAGGGAAGAGATGCCGGCGGGCGACGTGCTGACGCCGATCGGCAAAGCGCGCATCGCCAGGGAAGGGAAGGACGTCTCGATCATCACTTATGCGGCGACGGTGTGGAAATCACTCGAAGCCGCCGAACAGGTGGAGAAGGAGGATGGGATCTCGGTGGAAGTATTGGATCTGAGAAGTCTTCTTCCGATGGACGACGAAGCGATTCTCGCGACGGTGAAAAAAACGAACCGGGTTTTGATCGTGCACGAGGATACGCGGACGGGAGGAATCGCCGGCGAGCTCACGGCGAGGATCACAGAAAACGTTTTTGAGTGGCTGGACGCACCGATTCTGCGCGTGACGGCCGCCGACGTCCCGCTGCCGTATTCGCCGCCGCTCGAGGACTATGTTCTCCCGCAGACGTCGGACATCGTGACGGCGATCCGCCGCCTGGCGGCATACTGATGGAGAGCGAAACGGGGCAAAGCGACGCGGAACAGATCGAGTCGAGAATCGGGCGGAATATGGGGGTTGGCTGTGTCACGGCGGTCGCCGGATTCTTCAGCGGCGGGATGGTCGGCGTGTTCATCGCGAAGATCGTGGGGAGCGCCCAGCGGTGCGAGCCGCCAGAGGGGGTTCCGGCATGCAACTGGCCGTTGTATGCTGTTATCGGAATGGCGGTTGGAGTGCTGACGCTCCCGGCTTTGGTCCTTTGGCGAATGACGCGAAAGGATGCCGAGTCGGGAAGGAGATAAGACTTTGGCGCGTGTAGACATAATCATGCCGCAGATGGGCGAGTCGATCGCCGAAGGAACACTCTCGCGTTGGCTCAAGAAAGTCGGCGACGAAGTGAAGCGCGACGAGCCCATTTTCGAGATTTCCACCGACAAGGTGGACGCGGAGATTCCGTCGCCGTCGGCGGGGGTAATCGCGGAGATTCTCGTTACGGAGGGGCAGACCGTCGCCGTGCAGACGGTCGTGGCGCGTCTGGAGACGGAAAAGGGCGCGGCGATCGCGGCTCCAGCTGCGGCAGCGCCACCTGTCTCCGCCCCCCTCCCGCCCGCCCAAGCTAACGCGCCCGCTGCCGCGCAGCGTCAGCCTTCCGCCGCACCGGCAGCCGCCGTCGCGCCGTCGGGTAACGGCAGTTCATTCGAAGATCGCGTCAGAACCAAGTCGTCTCCGCTCGTGCGCAAGATCGCCGCAGAGCATGGACTCCAAATCGCCGTGATGCAGGGAAGCGGGGTGCAGGGGAGAGTCACGCGTCGCGACATCGAGCAGTACATCGCGTCCCGCGTCGCCCAAGCCACTCCCGCGTCGCGAAGCTCCATGCACGCACCGTCGGGGGCGGTCCAGCACGCGCCGGTTCCTGAACCGTGGACCGGCGATCGCGTCGAGCCGATGTCCAAGATCCGGTCGCTCACCAGCGATCACATGGTGGCGTCTCGCCACACGAACGCACACGTCACGTCGTTCTTCGAGATCGACCTCACGCGCGTGGCTCGACTTCGACAGAAGAACCGCGCTGCATTCGAGGCACAGACCGGGCAGAAGCTCACCTTCCTGCCCTTCATCATCAAGACGGTCGTCGACACGCTGAAGCAGTTTCCGGTGCTGAACGCCGC